>CALXUL010000224.1 GCA_944391635.1 uncultured Clostridia bacterium
CTTTAAACGGCGTAAAGGAAAATATCCATTCCGCGCCGCGGGTTATTGCAGTAGGCAGAAGTATAAACAGCCCCACGCTTAATACCAGCGAAAGAGCAATAGATACATATATCACTATGTCTTTGACCTTGTCTCCAAACTTATCCTCAAGCCAGCGGTCGAATTTACTCTCCTCTTCCGCCTCATCATCCTCTATATCAATAAAATCCGCCGAGAACATCAACGCTTTCATTCCGATTACAAGTGAATCTATAAAATTAACACAGCCCCTTACTACCGGAATACGGAAAAATTTCGGACGTGTTTTTACTCCGTTTTCATCTATCCTACACTCTATCTCACCGTCCGGCTTTCTTACCGACATTGCGGTCTTAAATGGTCCGCGCATCATGACTCCCTCAAGAATCGCCTGACCTCCGATAGATGTTATATGTTGTTTTCCCATTTCATCTTTACCCCTTTGTTATTAGCAGAAACAAACACAGTATCTGCAAAAAAGATTTGAACAGCACAAGCTTGCCGCACAGCACGCAAGCGGATTTAAGCGTGTACTGTAAGTGCGGAAAGACCGGCTCTGCTGTGTAAAATTATTTTGAGCAGCCCGATATTCCGCATTTTGCGGATCCATTCCACAGGCACGGTCAATATATTCTTTTGCCTGCGAATACCAGCCGCGGCGAAGAAAAATTATTCCGTTTAAATAATACCACTCGGCATTCTGCGGCAATTTTCTGAGCATTTCTACCGCCGCATCCAGCATATGCATCGCGATAAGCCTTCTCACATTATCAAAGCTAACTTCAAAGTTTGTACTGTATCCGCCGTATGGATTTGACCCGAACGGTCCATATGGACCATAGGCGTTCCCTGCTCCCTGCCCTGATGTATTTTGTGCTTTTCCGGTTATCATATCATATGCAAGATTTATTTCCTTTAATTTCTCATTTGCCTCCTCCGCAAGCGGAGAATTCGCATAACGGTCGGGATGATATTTTTTTACCAAACGCCGGTATGCTTTTTTTATTGTTTCTTCATCATCGTTTGGGCTTACACCCAAAACCTCATATGGGTTCATTCCCCTTTTCCTTTCTTTTTTGCGTTATTACCGCCTCCTGGCGTGATACAAGCCCGATATATATTATATTTTCAAGCAATGATTTATATCTTTTAACCTTCAAAATATCAAACGCTGCCGACACCTGCGATAATGTAAAATACAGCATTTCTTCAATCGCATCGCCTTTTTCCTCTATTATTTTGCGCGCATCAGATGAAGTTTTAAACGGGTTATAGCTCCCGTTTTTTATATCCTCCTCAATATCCGCATACGCATCAAGCAAATATGTCCATCTGCCTATATTATATCCCAACCAATATAGCGGCTTTTTGGTATTTGTTTCCTCTGCTCCGGCAGCAAAAATGCCACCGCAAAGTGCCGCAAAACAATCAGCCGCCTCATAAGGAACAAGCCGGTTTTCCTTTTCTATATTATCCAGCGATAAAAGCCCCTGTCGGATACACTCTCTTACCTCATCTGCACAATCTGTACGGTCGCAGATAATTGCGTTTGCAAGACGATATATAGGATTCTTTTTATCACGGCAATCATCATCCAGCTTTGCTTTTATTAAAACTACACTCAAATCTGCCGCATACCTTACAGCATCGCTATCCGACACAATCGATGTCTTTTTAAACGGATGCAGCGGGCAGCGAATTACCTTATTAAACCGCGGCTCTTCGTTAGAAATTGCCTCAAGAATCAGGACAAGAAATGTTATATCATATGATAGTCCGATACGCGCACTCTGAGAACGCTTTCCAATCTCACGGCACAACGCACAGTAATAACCCCGGAATAATTCTCTGTCCTCCAAAGATAATGCTTTTTCTGCCGGTATCACATTTCCGAACATATCAGCACTCCTATCAAATGTTATCAAATCCCAGATTAATTATACCCGTTTATCGTTATTTTTTCAACTATTTTAGAATATTATATTAAAAATTTATTCTTTGTTCATAATTAAATAGGTTTTTTCTGTCGAACATTTCCTAAAATTCGCCACCCGTATTCGACAGTATCAGCATATCAAATCTGGTATAATCAAATAGGCGGTGAAAAATATGATAATATATCTTGATTTAATATTCCTGTCAAACTTTTTCGGAGATTATCTGTGCCTGTGCCTTACGAATATAATATATGCAAAAATACCGCTATGGCGCAGACTATTATCAGCAACAGCAGGCGGTATATACGGGGTAATAGTATGCCTTCCGCATACCGCTTTTTTATCTTCGCTGCCGGCAAAAGCCGTGGCAGGAGTTATTCTTGCAGTAATATGCTATGCCCCCGCGCGCACATTTTCTATTATCCGCGCCGCCGGGGTTATTATTATTTCTTCTATGCTTTTATGCGGAGGCTGTGAGCTTATTGCCGCAAAACAAACACAGCTTTCAATTATGCTTTCACTTTTTGCCTCAGCCTGTCTTATCTATTGTTCTGCCGCCTGGCTAAGGTCTCAGGTTTATGCCCGGCATTTAGGCTGTACTCTCTGCCGCAACGGCAAAAAACTCCACATCAGCGGCTTTTATGACAGCGGAAACCGATTGTGTTTCGGAAGTGAATCCAATCGCGTAATTGTAGCGGACGAGCGTGTTTTAAAATCACTTATTAACAAAGATGCAAGCTTAAGTAATCTTCGCGAATGGCTGAGTGAATCCGAAATCCTGCAAATTCCCTTTTCCGGTGCAGCCGGCGGTACACTTGTCGGTATCACGCTTGATTATGCAAAAATTGACGGCAGACGCTACGATGACGTTGTTCTGGGAATTTGCGAAAACCGTATTGACGAGAAAATAATACTGCACAGTACTATGGTATAAAAATATATTCCGGGAGTGGTTATAAATGCTTTTCTTACTAAACCTTACAAAACACCTGCTTTGCCGGCTTTTTCCTGGAAAGAGCGGCGAACTTCTTTATATTGGAGGAACAGATACGCTGCCTGCGCCATTATCCGCCAAAGATGAGGCTGAACTTTTAAATCACATAAACGAAGAAGCGGCAAAAAAACAACTTATTGAACATAACCTGCGTCTGGTCGTATATATTGCAAGAAAATTTGAAAATACCGGTGTTTTTGTTGAAGACCTCATCTCAATAGGCACAATCGGGCTGATAAAGGCAATAAACACATTTGTGCCCGAAAAGAAAATCAAACTTGCCACCTATGCCTCACGCTGTATTGAAAATGAAATTTTAATGTATCTTAGAAAAAACCAAAGCCGGCATACCGAGGTATCAATAGACGAGCCGCTGAATGTTGACTGGGACGGCAACGAATTGCTTTTATCCGATATACTCGGTACCGATAATGACGTCATATGCCGTAATATAGAAAAGGAAGTTGACTGCCACCTGCTAAAAACTGCCATCTCGCATCTTACAAACCGCGAACAGCAGATTATGCAGCTGCGGTTCGGACTTTTCGGTGGCGAGGAAAAAACCCAAAAAGAAGTAGCAGACGAGCTTGGTATTTCCCAATCCTACATATCAAGGCTTGAGAAAAAAATAATGAAACGCCTGAAAAAGGATTTTTTGCGAATGAGCCGCTAATTTTTTGGTAATACTACCAAAAAGGAGTGATAGCTTTGGACGCATCGGAATATAAAAAATACGTAGAAAAAAAGTCGCCGCCGTCGCCGCTTTTTCTTAACATGATTAAAGCATTTATTGTCGGTGGCGCTATATGTACTTTCGGTCAATTTCTGCAACAGCTTTATGAAAATACCGGTCTTAACACAGAGGATGCCTCCTGCTTGGTTTCGGTAACCCTGATTTTTATAAGTGTAATTTTAACCGGCTTTGGACTGTATTCCAAAATCGCAAAACACGCCGGTGCAGGAACTCTTGTGCCTATTACAGGCTTTGCTAATGCTGTATCCTCAAGCGCGATTGAATCAAAAAGCGAAGGATATATTACCGGCGTAGGCGCAAAACTTTTTACTATAGCCGGTCCTGTTATCGTCTATGGCATTACCGCAGCGGCTGCAGCAGGCACTATATATTATCTTTTTAGCTTATAACCAATTTCTTTTTATACAGCTTTTGCGAATGCGGCAAAAACTGTTTTAATTTTTTGACTTATTTTATAAACGCGTTGACCTTTTTTCCAAATAAAACCATTAAAAAACATTATATAATATTGTTAAACAATATCTGCCCGTCTGTTTTGGGCAAGGAAAAAAGGAGCGTTATTTAATGGAAAAAATAACTCTGGTTGTAATGGCTGCTGGGATGGGAAGTCGGTTCGGCGGAATTAAACAGCTTGCCCCAGTAGGTCCGCAAGGTGAAATTATTCTTGATTTTTCGGTATACGACGCTGTACGCGCTGGCTTTTCCAAAACAGTTTTTATTATAAAAAAAGCGATAGAAAAGGATTTCCGGGAGGTTGTCGGAAAAAGAATTGAAAAGCTTTGTGATGTTGAATATGTATTCCAGGAGCCTTGCGCACTGCCCGACGGATATTCTTTCCCAAGCCGTGAAAAGCCATGGGGAACCGGGCATGCAGTATTATGTGCACGGGATAAAGTATCAACGCCTTTTGCGGTTATAAATGCTGATGACTTCTACGGCAGGGGGGCATTTGAGGCAATAGGTTCACATCTTGCAAACGGCGGCGGTACTGCAATGGTTGGATACAAACTCGGTAATACTCTAACAGAAAACGGTACTGTTTCACGCGGGGTCTGCGAAGTCAAAGATGGTATGCTTACAGGTATTTGCGAACATACAGCTCTTGATAAAAATAGCGGACTTCCGCTTGACAGCATTGTATCAATGAATTTATGGGGATTTAAGCCGTCGGTATTTTCGGAAATCGACAAACAGTTCAGGGCTTTTCTTGACGGCGTAACCGACCCTATAAAACAGGAATTTTATATTCCGTCGGTTGTTGATACAATGATACATAAATATGGCGAAAAGGTTGTAGTATTGCCGACTGATGAACGCTGGTACGGCATGACTTACAAAGACGATACCGAAATGGTTCAGCGTGCTATAAAACAAATGATTGACAGCGGCATATATGCCGGCATATAATAAAGGAGGCAGAAAAAGAATGGATTGTGTATTTTGTGGAATAATAAACGGGCAGATACCATCAAAAACCGTATATGAAGATGACTTGATAAAAGCATTCTGTGATATTGAACCGCAAGCTCCGGTGCATATTGTTATAGTGCCGAAAATCCATATCACTTCGGCAAATGAAATCGGCGAAAAGGAAGCCGTATATGTGGCGCATATTTTTTCTAAAGCTAAAGAGATAGCTAAAAGCCAGGGGATAGACCAATCCGGCTACCGTATAATAAACAACTGCGGAAAAGACGCCGGACAAACAGTTTCACATTTGCATTTCCATCTGCTCGGCGGAAAAGACCTGGGCGCAAAACTTGTATGACAAAAATTTATATATAAGAAAGGAATGGTGTTTACAATGGAACTTAAAGGCTCAAAAACTTGGGATAACCTGCAGGCTGCCTTTGCAGGAGAATCAATGGCGAGGACAAAATATACCTTCTTTGCATCAAAGGCAAAAAAAGAAGGGTATAATCAGATTTCGGATTACTTTATGGAAACTGCCGAAAACGAACGCGAGCATGCAAAAATATGGTTTAAGCTGCTTGGCGCGCTGAATGACACCGCTGAAAATCTGAAAGCTGCTGCTGCAGGCGAACATGAAGAATGGACAAGCATGTATAAAGAGTTTGCAAAAGTTGCACGTGAAGAGGGCTTTGATGATATTGCTGCATTATTCGACGGTGTTGCATCAATAGAAAAGCATCATGACGAGCGGTATACAAAGCTTTTAGAAAATCTTGAAAAGGGTATAGTGTTTGAAAAGAGCGAGGTTGTTGTATGGAAATGCTCAAACTGCGGTTATTTGCATACCGCAAAAGAAGCGCCGCAGCTTTGTCCGGTCTGCGCGCATCCAAGAAGTTATTTTAAGCTTAATGTGGAAGATTATTAATGTATAATCCTTTTCCGTATTCGCTTGATAATAAAAGGTATCATACCTGGAATTATTACCTGCACCATAAATTCGGCTGCAAAGTTGCAAAAATAGCTTTAAACGGTGGCTTTACCTGCCCGAATCTTGACGGCACACGTGGGCGCGGCGGATGCAGCTATTGTATGGACGGAAGCGGCGAATTTGCAGGGTCGGCTGAAAAAAGCATTACCGAGCAATTCCGCGACGGAGTAGAAAGTATGAGTGCAAAATGGGGATATACTAAGTATATCCCCTATTTTCAGGCAAATACAAATACATATGCTCCTCTTTGGCGTCTAAAAAAACTATATACAGAGGCTCTGTCACAAAAAGATGTAGTTGGACTGGCAATTGCTACACGACCCGACTGTATACCGGACGATATTCTTGATTACCTTGAGGAGCTTTCAAACCAAACATATCTGCTTGTAGAACTTGGCTTACAAAGCATCTTTGATGAAACAGGCAAGAGGATAAACCGTTGCCACAGCTTTAATGAATTTATTGATTGTTACACAAAGCTCACCAATCGCGGTATCAAAGTATGCGTACACCTCATAATGGGTTTACCGGGCGAAAGCCGCGAAATGATGCTGCAAAGCGTAAAGACGGTCGCATCGCTTCGTCCTGAATGTGTTAAACTGCATCTTTTGCACATACTAAAGGGAACGCGTATGGCTGAGGAATATGAAAAGGGACTTATCAGCTGCATGAGTCTTGAGGATTATGTCAGAATTATTGCCGATTCCATAGAGTTGTTGCCGCCTGAAACAGCACTTCAGCGTCTTACCGGCGACGGCGGGCGCGACAGCCTAATTGCACCTCTTTGGAGCCTTAAAAAGTTCGTTGTAATGAATGAAATTGACAAAGAGCTTTTAAGACGCAAAACCATGCAAGGCTCTAAGTGGGATAATGTACATTCTTAAAGCTTTTCTGAATTTGCCATAAATTCTATTATAGATTAATATATTTAACTGATAATATTATGACTCCGCATCTTTGCGGAGTCGTTATTTTTTAT
>CALXUL010000225.1 GCA_944391635.1 uncultured Clostridia bacterium
ATATCTGCCGGAACAGCCTTTATTTGTGAAGCTGTCATACCATACTGCTTAAAGAACACCCAGCTATTATCAATATCCTTCAATAATTCCTCGGCTGTTTCAACAACTTTAATCAATTTTCCGTCAATATACGTATAAAGCCAGTCGTTTCCTATATACAATAGATAATAGCATTCTGTGTTTTTTTCAAAATTCTCTATTGGAAAAATTGCATCTATTCCCCTATAATCATCCTTATTATATTTTTGAATATTTATACTGTATTGGTCAACTTCCTGCGATTCATCTTCTTTATATACGCAAATACTGTTTATACAAGGTGATACCAAGTTAGACGTTGATGTCATATAAGCAGCAAAATCAACGGTTAAAATATCTACATTATTTGAATACAGCTCTGAAATTGCTTTTTTATCAATTTTGTTGACTTCCTTTGAACTCATTCCAACTCTGTTTATCTCTTCTGAAGTCGGTTCAGCGCTTTCAGATGCTTTTATCCAACGCCCATTTTTATATGCATTCCAGGTTTTTCTTCCGTCAAACGATAACAAATACTTAATATCCGACTGATTACTGCTAAAATACTTCCTTACTATTCCTCCCGATTTTGATATATATGTTATTATATTACTCTCAGGATTGTATGCTATATATATAACACTTTTTGGTTCGACATTAAACAACTTATATTTTTCTTGTGTCGAAGGCTTAAATAAATAATGTGTTTGATAATTGTCTTCAACTACAAACGTATCCCCACACACATATTTTATTGTGCCCGCATCAGCAGAACCTAATGTTTCTGAGTTTATATCTACAACTAAATCCTTGCTAATATACACAGTAGAAACATCATCAGTCAGGTAAATATTTTTTTGCACATCTATGACGCCACTTGCACGTTCAACTTCAAAATTCTTCACCTCGGTCCATATACCATTATATTTTTTGTATAATATAACCCTGGCATTCTTTGAAGATGTCCTATGCACAATCACTAAATTGTCTCCGCTTGAATCAAATGCATATGATGCAGATGAACTATCAATATATGAACTTGTAATTGTCTTAATCTCAATAGTATTGCCGTCCATAAATTGTTTCCATAAAATTTCATCATTTGATATGTAAATGGCATATAATTCATTATCCGCATTGAATACTAACCCATTTCCATAATCTATATCCTGCGTTGTTCCATTAGACAAATTAATTATTTTAACATAATAAATATACTTTTCTGATTCTAAGCTTTCAGGATTTTTATAATAATCTATTTCTACACTATATAGTCTATACGCTAAGTCTATTGATTGATAATATAATTTACCGCTACTGTCAGCATTTCTCTGTGATGACGCTGCTAATAGTCCATCTGTGTAAATATTAATTCCCACATTACTATTGGGCAGCAAGTCAGCTTCAATATATATTGTTTTTTCTATTGTATATATCCTAAATAAGGGTTGTTCAACAGGAGTACTGCCTATTTGGAAATATTCTGATTCTTTTATAGGCAGGATACTGTTAGTATTTTGCGTTAATTTTAGCGCAAATTTCCCACTGTATTTATTCTCGCTTATTGTGACCGCACCATTTAAAGTATTATTATATGTTTCAAAAATTTCATCACGATTTTCAAAGCCTGTATCAATAGGTTTTTTCAAACTGCTGTTTCTAAACAATGATAAGTTTGCAGGTGTTATTCCATTAGTATAAATTGATGAAAAAGGGAAATCTTCTGTATTTCCGCTGGTTGCCCCTTTCATTAATTCATTATACATCTTCTCTATTTGCTGTTTTTCGACACATTTATTAAAATATAAAATCTCATCAAGACAACCTCGAAAATAATTTTCATCATCACTGCCAAAAGTAACTGTACTTCCGTCCGGAATCAAACGACCTCCTGTTTCCTCCTCACAAACAAGGATATCATTTACATATAATCTTGCAACACTCTCATCACAGGTTAATGCTATCTGATACCATACATCGTTTGTAAAAACAAATTCTGGCTGCATACATACATTCTGTCCTGCAACCATATTTACAGTAATACGATTTGTTTGATACCCGTAGCTTATATTTATACTATCTCCATACTTCATAATACAGCCGCTTCCATACAGTAAGCTATTGATCTTGGGTTTAAACCAAAACAAAAATGTTCTGGTCTTTGTCAGATTGAACTTTGTAGTGTTTAACTGTACACTCGAATCTTTTCCGTTCATAAAAATACCGTTGCCCTGTATTCCTGATGTCTGCATAACGCTACTGCTTAAAACAGCATCAACTGAGTTAATTGAACTATCTTCCGACGTTCCATTTTCAATACTCTCAAAATGATATATAAGAGTAGGTGTAATTTCTTCAGCATATACATTATAATGTATACTCATTAGCAAGGCATATATTGTACATACAAACAACAATTCTAATTTCATCTTTTTCATATTTTCCTTCCTTCCCTATCTTTTGTGTTTTGCTTTTTTAATATTATAGTATTTCAACCTCCAACAATTAATTATAATACAACAAACTATAATTTCCCTCCTTCCTGCATCTTTATTCCTTAATAATATTGTATTATAATAACCATATCACATCAATATATAAAAACCTCTTTTTGTCGACATACGTCGACAAAAAAACCAGAAAATAACTTATAAAAAAACATTTTTTTATATTAGTTTAATTTTAAAGGATTCTTTGTGAATAAAATAATTTAATATAAAATTTATACTATAACCTTTTGTAAACCCCGTATACTTATACTATAATAATATGCTGATAATCTTTCTCTTTAAAGCAGGTAATTGCCTTAACACTTACTAACTATATTAGAACTGTTCGGATTTGACAGCACAAGGCCCACCAGAAAAACGACAACTTTCATACCCTGAAAGTTGTCGTTTTTTATTTCAAAAACTAAAAATGCGGTATGAGACAATTTCCCATACCGCACAAAATCCTTTTATTTTCTATTCTCCCAGCATCTTTTGTATACACTCTTCAACCTGAGCTTCACTAAGCGCGCCGATATAACCGTTTGTAACGAATCCATCGGCATTTATAAACACGCTTACCGGTATTGATGAAATACCCCAAACCATTGCCGCATTATATTCTGTATCAAAATATACCGGGAATTTATAGCCCATACTCTCCGCAAATGCCTTTGCACCATCCACTGTATCTCTTGCCCCGTCGGTCATATTTATCATCATAAAATTAACTCTGTCTTTATATTTATCATATATCTTATTATAAGCCACAAGCCCGGACTTACAGGCTGTACACCAAGTCGCCCAAAAATTCAGAACAACAGGGCTTCCTTTAAAATCTGACAGTTTCACAGGTTCCCCATCGGCATTATAAACAGTAAAATCAGGCGCCGCAATCATTTGAGTTTCGCTCGTATCCTCCTTTGGAGAATACCGTTTTGACAGATAGCTATATCCAAAAAATGCACCTGCCATCACCACAACAAATACAATTATAAGGATTATTGTTTTCTTTTTACCGCTCATAATATCCTCCTATGAAAAGAATGCCAGCATTCTGCCAAACAACCCAAAAATCATTAACACACCTACTAAAATCAAAAAGATTCCGCAAACCAGGTTTATTATCCTATAATGATTTTTTATAAAAGAAAATGCTGTATTTAGTTTTTCTATCAATACCGCAGAAATCAAAAACGGTATCCCAAGCCCTAATGCATATACCACAAGCAGTGCCAATCCTTCTGCCGCCTTGCCTGATGCAGACGCCATCATGAGCGCAGAACCTAAAAACGCTCCGACACATGGTGTAAGGCTTACCGAATAAACCATACCAAATAAGAACGCCGAAAAAATTCCATCACTTCTTTTCTGATACTGCATACCCTTAAAAAACGGCAAATGTATTATTTCAAGATAATTAAGCCCAAATACTATTATTAATATACCACAAATAACATTTACAGCCGTCTTATATTGTATCAGAAGCGATCCAATACTTCCCGCAAAAAGCCCTAACGCGCCGAACACCACCGTAAACCCGACAACAAAACTAAGCGCACTTACAAATACATGCCTTTTTTGTTTTGCCCCGCCTCCAAAATATGATATATAAAGAGGCAGCATAGGCAGCATACACGGCGATATAAAAGAAATCATTCCCTCTAAAAAAGTGATTAAATATTGCAATTGCTGCCTCCTTTTAGCATTTTATATTTTAAGTCCGCAAGGATGCTTTGGACATTCATCATAATTATAATCTCCGGCAATATAACGGTAGAAACCATACCCGCCGGCAAAATTATAACAATCAAACCCGTTTTGTGATAAAATCCGGCAGGCAATATAACTTCTGAGTCCGCTCTGGCAGTTTACATAAATCTTTTTAGCGCCCTTAAGCTCTCCCATTCTTTCCCTCAGCTCATCAACCGGAATATTTAAAGTATTAGCCATATGCCCAAAACTGTACTCTTCCCTCGTCCTCACATCTAATTTAACTATTCCCTCTTCATTAGGGATATTTTCAAGGTCCGTCCAATAATACTGCTTTACCAGCCCGGCACGTATATTTTCTATCATATACCCTGCCATATTTACCGGGTCCTTTGCAGATGAAAACGGTGGTGCATATGCAAGCTCAATCTCCTCAAGATCAGAAGCGCAAAGCCCTGCGCGAATAGCCGTTGCCATAACATCTATCCTCTTATCAACACCATCAAATCCTATAATCTGCGCACCTATTATTTTGCCGCTCTCGGGTACAAAAAGGGTCTTTATCGTCATATTTTTTGCTCCCGGATAATACGTAGCATGCGATGCCGAATAGCTTACTACCCTATCATATGCTATACCAGCGGCTTTGGCAGCCGTTTCATTTAGACCTGTCGATGCCGCCGTCATATCAAACAGCTTAATAACAGATGAGGCTTGCGTGCCGCGGTACTTACTCTTTATCCCAAAGATGTTGTCCGCCGCTATCCGCCCCTGCTTATTGGCAGGCCCTGCAAGCGCCGCAAGGGTTTTGTTGCCTGAGATAAAACTCTTTATTTCCACCGCATCACCTACGGCATATATGTCTTTTTCTGAAGTCTGCATATACTCATCTACAACAATTGCACCGTTTCTGCCAAGCTCAAGTCCTGCGCCCTTTGCAAGTCCTGTATCAGGTATAACACCAACTGCCATTATAACCAAATCTGCAACAATCGCTTTCTGGTCCTCTATCAGTACCTCAACCTGCCCGTCTTTTGATTCTGAAAATCCCAAAACCTTAGTATTTAACCGCAAATCCAATCCTTTCGACCTAAGATATGAGTGTATCTGACATGCCATATCATAATCAAACGGTGCCATTACCTGCCTGTCAAGCTGTACAAGCGTTGTGTCAATACCCTTATGCATAAGGTTTTCTGCCATCTCAAGACCTATAAACCCGCCTCCGACAACTACCGCGCGTCTTGGAGAATTATTTTCTATAAAGTCATGAATTTTGAAACTATCCTCAACAGTCCTGAGCGTCATAACAAGCTCATTATCAATACCGGAAAGAGGTGGCTTAATTGCCTTTGCCCCCGGTGACAGTATAAGCTTATCATAGTCTATCTCGTACAACGTGCCGTCATCCAGCTTTTTTACTTCTACCTTTTTCTCTTTGGCGTTTATATTTACAACTTCATTTCTTACTCTGACATCTATCCTAAACCTGTTCCAAAAGCTTTTTGGCGTCTGAAGTGTAAGATTTTTCTTATCCTTTATTACTCCCCCGGTATAATACGGCAAACCGCAGTTTGCATATGAAACATATCCGCTTCTTTCCAGTACAATAATTTCTGCCTTTTCATCAAGTCTCCGAAGCCGTGCAGCTGCCGTTGCGCCGCCTGCAACACCTCCGATAATTACAACCTTCATAGCCTTTAAAATACCCCCTGTCTCTTTTATCCTATAAACTCCTCTAACGCATCTTTCGACTTGCTGCCCACTGATACTGAAACGGCTTTTCCGTCCTTAAATAATATAAGTGTCGGGATACTCATAATCTGGAACCGCCTTGCTATCTCCGGCTCATCGTCAACGTTCACTTTACCTACAATTATATCTGGATTTTCGCTTGCCAGCTCTTCAATTACCGGCGCAAACATCCTGCAAGGTCCGCACCAGGGTGCCCAGAAATCTACAAGCACCTTTCCGCCTGCGCTTATTACCGTTTCAAAATTCTCACTTGTTAAAATTTTTACTGACATTTTTATCTCTCCTTTATTTTTCTATTTTTTTGTCTATGCCTTTTGAGGGAAAAACTTCTGATGCCCTCACTTTACATATCATCTGTGTCATTGTACCCATAGGGCAAAACGCACACCAGGTTCGAGGCTTAAACAAAAGCATTGCCACAATGCCTATTATCGCCGAGGTTAGCATCAACCCGTAAAATCCAAATGCGAACTGCACAACCCATTCAGGCAAAGTACTTTGTGAATATGCCCAGCCCCACGGCACATTAAACGTCCATAACAGCTTTATGCTTTCCGATAAATTCTTTGCTCCTCCTGCCACAAGATAGGTGTTAAATACCATAACTCCGAACATTGTCAGGAAAAATACTAAAAACAAGTATCTAAACCATTTTGAAACCAGCCACTTTGGAGTTTTAATATTTCTTGACAATTTGAATTTCCCACCAAGCAGTGCAAATAACTGTCCTCTTCCGCAAAGGTTATTACAAAACCATTTGTTCCCGCCTGCCACTGCCAAAATTATCGGCAAAAGAAAATCTATCATACCAAGCCAGGCGAACATTATATTAAAAAACCCTAAAATAAAATATATAACCGACCATATCCATAAATTATCATACCAGTGTTTCTTATACATCATCCACGCTCCTTCAGGCTGATACATCCGGCAGGGCAAACTCTTGCGCATTTGCCGCAGCCTATGCAAATTTCTTCCATAACCACCGCAAAACATCCTCGCCATATGCTGATTGCACTTTTAGGGCATTCCTTAGCGCAGGCTCCGCAGGAAACGCATCTGTTCTTTTCAACATAAGCATATCGTTTTGATAACATTGTCCACGCACCCTTCATATTTTTTTATCAGTATAGCATAAAAAAATACTGTCTTCAGTGACTTTATCACCAAAGACATTAATTTTCGTCATAAACCCTTTCAAGACCCGCAAAATCAACTATCTCTATACTGCCCCGGCTCTGTTTTATAAGCCCTTCATTCTGAAAATATCTCAGCATCCTTGTTACCGCCTCGCGGGCGCTTGCAAGATGGTTTGCGATTTTGTCGTGCGTTATGTAAATTATATTTTCACCTGAAATTCTGCTTTCTTCAATCAACAATCCGGCAAGCCTTGCGTCCAGCCGCTTATTAAGCGTCTGGTCCATTATCCACATTACATCAGAAAACCTCGATGCCATAAGCTGATTCGTATAATTTGCCGCAGCCGCAGAGCTGTTCATAACACGCTTATATACCTTAGGTGAAATCAATAAAAGCCTGCTTTTTTCCTCCGTCTGCACCATCACATCAAACTGTATGCTGCTCATTATACAAGATGCGGAAAACAAACACATATCACGGTCATATAATCGGTATAAAGTTAGCTCTCTGCCCGATTCAAACACAGTAAAAACCCTGACCCTTCCCGAAACTACCAGGACAAGTCCCACACAATCATCTGCACGTCCCTGAATAAGGGTATCTTTTTCACATTCACGAATATGTGCTGTACTTACAAACTCCTGCCTTTGAGTGTCATCAAGATTATCCCAAAACGGTAAGTATTCTTCAAGTATTTTAAGTTTTTCCTCCATATCTGTCATATGCATCACTCCATATTCCGGCATTCTTTGTATTTCTGATAACAGTTCACTTTCATTATAGCATTTCAGCCTGTTTTGCGCAATAATTTTACTATCGGTTTTTATCACAGTTCTGCGGTT
>CALXUL010000226.1 GCA_944391635.1 uncultured Clostridia bacterium
ATGGAAGCAAATGAAGGGCATCAATAATTATAATGGTGTGGAAGTGCAAGGTGAGGATTAAACCCATGAGAAAAAAGATTGATTATATTGACCTGCTGAAAAAAGTGTCCCCTTATAATATAAAAAAGGGGATACTTTATTTTCAGCATTACGGGGCCAAGGGCTTTTGGGTAAAATTAACAGAAAGATTTCAAAAGGATGATATTAGCTATCAGGAATGGTATTTAAGGCATGTGCCAGGTAAAGAAGAATTGGAAAGACAGAGCAGGGAAGTGTTTGTAAAAAAACCGTTAATCAGTATTCTGGTACCGGTTTATAATACTCCAATTCATTTTTTGGCAGATATGATCAGTTCGGTTCGTGAACAATCATATCCGAATTGGGAGTTGTGTATTGCAAATGCGAACCCGTCGAACCAGGAAGTGAGAGATTATCTTAAGGAAATTAGCAGGAAAGACAATCGAATCAGAGTGAAAGACGTGCCGGAAAACGAGGGAATTGCACAAAACACAAATGCTGCTCTTTCAATTGCCAGTGGAGAATATATCGGCTTTTTAGATCATGATGATCTGTTGACGCCGGATGCATTATACGAAGTGGTAAAGTATATTGAAAAAACAGAGAATGTGGGGGTAATTTATTCTGATGAAGATAAGATTACTGCTGATTCTAAAGAATATTTTGCACCCTATTTTAAGCCTGATTTTAATCTTGATCTTTTGCGGTCTAATAATTATTTTTGTCATTTTGTAGTGACAAAAAAGGATTTGATTTTGAAAGTAGGAAAACTTCGGGGAGAATTTAATGGAGCCCAGGATTATGACTTGGTGTTAAGACTAGTGGAAGAGGCAGAATCCGTAGGGCATATTCCAAGGATTCTTTATCATTGGAGAGTTCATAAGGAATCTACTGCAGATAATCCTATGAGTAAAATGTATGCTTATGATGCGGGGAAAAAGGCCATTGAGGATCATTTGATACGTTGCGGGGCAAAAGCGGAGGTATTCCATACTAAGGATCTTGGTTTTTATCGCGTAAAGTATATCTTGCAAAACAGCCCTTTGGTGTCTATTTTAATCCCGAACAAGGATCAGGCAGATACCTTAAGGCAATGTGTTCAATCGATCATTGAAAAGACGGAATATCCGAACTATGAAATCATTGTAATTGAAAACAATAGTGAAGAAGAAAAAACTTTTTCTTACTATAATGAACTGGAGAAGAACTATGGTGTTAAAGTGGTTCGCTGGAAAGGGGAATTTAACTACTCTGCTATCAATAATTTTGGCGTTACCTGTGCTAAAGGGGAGTATCTTCTCTTTTTAAATAATGATATAGAAGTAATGGACGGAGAGTGGCTTGGAGAGCTTCTTGCAAATTGTGAAAGAAAAGAAGTAGGGATTGTAGGAGCTAAGCTTTATTATCCGGACGATACGGTGCAACATGCCGGTATTGTGGTAGGTATTGGCGGTATTGCAGGGAATATGTTTGTGGGATTGAAAAGAGGGTATACGGGATATATGCATAAAGCTGTTATCCAACAAAATCTGAGTGCGGTAACAGCGGCCTGCATGTTAATGAAACGCCATGTGTTTGAAGAAGTAGGAGGGTTTGAAGAAAAGTTAAAGGTTGCATTTAACGATGTAGATCTTTGCCTGAAGGTAAGGAAAGCAGGGTATTTGGTGGTGTTTGATCCTTATGCGGAACTTTACCATTATGAGTCGAAAAGCCGGGGGGCAGAAGATACTCCGGAAAAGATTCGTAGATTTCAAAGTGAGATTGAGTTTATGCGTTGCCGTTGGATTGATATTTTGAAAAATGGTGATCCAATGTATAATTGTAATCTAAGTTTAAAAAAATGGGATTATTCACTGAAAGGTAATTAAGCAATAGATATGAAAGAAGTAACGGTAGTAATACCAAATTATAAAGGGAAGCAGTATTTGTTATCTTGTGTGGAAAGTATTTATGAAAATACAGATCAAGAGGTAGAAATCCTGATTGTGGATAACGCTTCTCAGGATGGCAGCACAGAGCAAGTACAGGAAAAATACCCCCAGATCCGCACTGTTTTTCTGGAAAAGAATTATGGTTTTTGCAGGGCGGTTAATTTGGGAATTAGAGAAGCAAAAACGCCGTATGTGTTTCTTTTGAATAATGATACTTTGGTTTGCCCTCATGCTATTGATTTTTTGAGTAAAGTCTTAAAAGAGAATCCTATGGCTTTTTCTGCGGAAGCAAAGATGATTCAATACCACGATCGTACAAAGATTGACAGTGCGGGAACTTTTTACAATGCACTTGGTTGGGCATTTGCAAGAGGAAAAGACCGATCCGTAGAAAAATACAACCATACAGGGAAGACTTTTGCTACTTGTGGGGGAGCGGCTCTTTATCGCCGGGATATTTTTGATGAGATTGGATATTTTGATGAGGCTCATTTCGCATATCTTGAAGATGTGGATATAGGATATAGAGCTAAAATTGCGGGATATCGGAATTTATATGTGCCGGAATCCAATATCATTCATGTGGGAAGCGCTGCCAGCGGTTCCAGGCATAATGAGTTTAAAGTACGGCTGTCTGCCAGAAATAACCTGTATCTGATCTATAAAAACATGCCGGTTCTGCAGAT
>CALXUL010000227.1 GCA_944391635.1 uncultured Clostridia bacterium
CCTGTCAGGATAACAAGACTCTTCGCCCAAATCATCTACTGAAATTAACGGGAAATATCTTACGTTACTTGCAATCCAGTCAGCCATAATAAGAAGTCCTGTAATAAGAATTTCCTGCGAAATTGTAAGAGCCGGTAACTCACTTACTTTTGAAAACCCCGCATAGCCTAAAGCCATATCAAACAGGATATCCCATATTTGTTTCCACTCTTTCTCTTGCTTTCCAAAATAATTTTCAGGATATGTTTCCACCTGTTCATCTATACAGTCCTCATACCTATCTTGCTGCGGCTTCCCATGGTGTGCCCCTGCAACAGACGCTAACCCTCTCGGGCATCTTTGAAAAATCAATATTGCCTCGCTCGCCAACGCATGCGTTGTGGATTTTTCCCGCGTGAATGTTTCCGGAATAATTAAATAATTTTTCAATCTCTCCCTCGCCTCAGGCAGACGTATCAAAATATTTCTCTGAAATAAAGCAGTTGCTTTTCCCAAATCATGAACCAACCCCAAAAAAGAGAGAGTATTTGCGGCAAGTTCTTCATCCAGCCCTATTGCATATCTGACAGATTCGGGTATCCAATTTTGATAAAGCCGTCTTATTATTCCTGCCGTGTCCATTCCATGCATCCATAGCGGAAGCCACTCATTACTATCATCAGGGTTTGTTTTTCCGGCAAGACTCTTTACTTTTAGATGTAACATAGTATAACAATCACCCTTTTTCTTTAGTCTCTCTTCAAAATCATCTTCATTTATAGACTACCAAACAAAAACTTTTCATCTACTATACAAAACCAATCATTACGCCCTTCATTCTTTGTGCAATATGTAAATATTTAGTTATATAAAATCTGTATTTTTATGCATTTATAATAACATATTTTAATATATTTTTCAACATAATTATCTATTTTTTTCCAAATTATATTTTTTGTAAATTATCTTTTTTAAAAATATGGCAAAATAAAAAAGGCAGGGAATCTTTTCAAAAGACACCCCACCCACTTAATTGTTATTCAAATTTCCTGTCAGCATTGCTATATTTTCTCCTCTACCAGACATATTGTATCTGACATTACTGTATTCAACCTTCCGCTAAATTATTCTAAAAATATTTTATATACAATGTATTTGATAACAAAACAAGTCGTTCTGTTTTTGTATTATGCGGATACGGTAGATTGGCTGCTATCCAAAAAGATGACCGGTACTTCCGAAGATATAACAGAATACTTTCTTTCTATAATTAAACTATATTATTAATTTAAAATAATTAAGGGCAGGTGTGTAACACCTGTCCAAAAAGAGTTTTGACATAGTTATACTGTATACCCTCAAACCGCAGCAAACGGCGCATTAAGGTACGGAGCAGAAAAGAATGTTTCCAAAACAGAACAGTATTTATCAACAAGACTTACAAGAATGCTTTCCCTGCAAACCGGCGGCAATGGCACTAACGGAAACATATGTTTTCGTATAATTTCGCCTTCTTTTACAGTGATATTAAAATCCGCTTTCGCATTTTTATATGCCGTTTTCGGGTGGGAAAATCCATGAAGCCTGTGTCCAGGATCCTTTTCGTGCCAATCATACAAAAAATAATCGTGCAGCAAAGCTCCGCGTACAAGTTCCTTCCTGCTGCAGCCGATACCAAAGCGCATATCCAAATACAAACAATAATAAGCAACGGCAACAGAATGTTCATAGCATGATGTATTTCCATGCTGTACAAATTCTTTCATCATCTTTATACGTTTTTTATTCAGCACATCCGCTGCAAGCAGCAAAAATACCTCAACCGCTGTATTCTTCATTTCATCAGCACAACCGCCATTGCGCTTATGCCTTCCCCCCGTCCTTCAAAACCGAGTTTCTCGGTAGTAGTAGCCTTTACATTTATATCCTGTATACCCACACCGAGAGCATCAGCAATATTTAGACGCATTTTTTCGATATATCCGGAAAGCTTAGGTTTCTGCGCAATTATTGTCACATCAGCATTTACAAGCGAATACCCTGCTCGTTTTGCAAGATCCACAGTTTCCTTAAGTAAAATCATACTTGAAATGCCTTTAAATCTGCTATCGGTATCAGGAAAATGTCTGCCTATATCTCCTAATCCAGCTGCTCCGAGAATTGCATCGCAAAGCGCATGCAGTGCAACATCCGCATCCGAATGGCCAAGCAATCCCAGCTCATACGGTATCTTCTCGCCGCATAATATCAATTCCCGTCCTTCAACTAATTTATGGACGTCATAGCCCTGACCTATTCTCACTAATTTTTACTCCTTTCTGTCAATATACGCTCTGCAACAAAAATATCCTCTGGCGTTGTAATTTTTATATTCTCATAGCTGCCTTCGGTTATCTTTATTTGTACGCCGGCTCTTTCCATAATCATACAATCATCGGTTGCAATAAACCCATCTTTTTCAGCACGAATATGTTCTTCGAAAAGCGCAAGTCTTGAAAATACCTGCGGCGTCTGAATCAAAACCGCATTTTCTCGTCGTACTGTACTGCTTATAAAACCCTTTTTGGAAAGTTTGACCGTATCCTTTGGTATAACTCCAACAGCAGCAGCGCCATATTTTTGCGCGGCAAACACAGCCGCTCTGATTATATCCGGCAAAACCAGAGCTCTTGCCCCATCATGAACTGCAGCCATATCACATTCGGATGCAGCAAGCCCGCGCATAACCGACTCCTGCCTTGTCGCTCCCCCCTCACATACTTTAACAGGAATATTAAACTCGCTTAATATTTCCTTACATTTTGTTATATCTTCACTGCCTGTCACTATTACAAGCTCGTCAAATACACGGCTATCATACATTGCCTTAATGGTATGCCACAAAATACACTTACCCAAAAGCGGCATATATACCTTGTTAAAACCTGTACCCATACGGGTACCTTTTCCTGCTGCAACTACTATTCCGCAAACACTCATAATGCCTCCTATATAAACAAAGCAGCAAACCTAAACACCGGTTTTATACCGCTGTAAAATGTTTGCTGCACAAATTACTCGATCAACTGGTCAACAGTATCACACATTATATTTTCAATATCACTTTTCCCGGCAACAGAAGAAAGAACAAGTTCACTAACCATTATTTGTTTTGCTGAATTGAGCATTTTTCTCTCGCTTGTAGACAAGCCCTTTTGCCTGTCGCGATACATAAGCTCCTTTACCACAGACAATACCTGGTAAATATCACCTGACTTAATCTTAAGCATATTCTCGCGGTGCCGCTTGTTCCAGTTTGAGTCCTTATAAATTGGAGCCTTTCTAAACGCTTCAAGCACCTTCCCAGCCTCATCCTTACTGATAACAAACCTTACTCCAATCTCATCACAATGTGATTCCGGTATCATAACTGTCATGTCTCCGGCAGGCATACGCATAATATAATATGACTGTTTTTTGCCAAGAAACTCTTTCTCTTCAATAGCTTCAATAACACCCGCGCCATGCATTGGGTAAACTATCTTGTCTCCTATTGAATACATCCTACTGATGCCCCTTTCCGGAACAAATGATTTCTCCCTCTATTTTCTATTATATCATATCTCTTCCAAAAAGTCAAAATATTATATTAACACAACACTCACAAAATTTCAAGTTCTTTTTTGTAAAACTTTATACTACGTGATAATGCGTAAAAAAACATTATATTGATTTTTCTACCTTAAGGATATTGTTGTTCCTATATGTTCGGGGGAAATAAAGCTTGTTATTAGATTGTAACGCACACCTCCATTTAGTATTCGGACCTCATTTACACCGTTTTCTATACATTCCACGCACGCTTTAATCTTTGGAAGCATGCCGCCTTCTATAAGTCCGTTTTCAATAAAATCACGCGCTTTTTGCACATTAACACTATCGATAAGCGTCTTGTCATTATTTACATCAAGCAGAACTCCGTCAACATCTGTAACAAAAACCAGTGTATCCGCACCAAGCGCCTGTGCCACAGCCAGAGCCGCTTCGTCAGCATTTACATTTAATGTCCTGCCCGAATTGTCGGCTGATACCGGAGATACCACCGGCAAAAAGCCTCCTGATAACAACAGATTCAAAAGTTCCGCATCAACGCTTTCAACCTTTCCTACATACCCAAGTTCGCTGCGTCTTGAGCATTTTATCATATTCGAGTCTTTGCCTGAAATACCTACCGCTGCTATTCCCTCAAGAACAAGGCTTTCAACAATCAATTTATTAACCTTACCAGATAATACCATTTCAGCTGTTTCTGCCGTGTCCTCGTCAGTAATCCTGTATCCGTTTTTAAATACTGTTTTAATACCAAGTCTTTGGCACAGTGCCGATATATTTTTCCCGCCGCCATGAACTATCACTACCTTTGCGCCGGCAGAATTGAGCATAGATATATCGTCAAATACACCCTTAAACAGTTCTTCATTTTCCATTACGCTTCCGCCAAGCTTTATTACTATTTTTTTATTATAAAGTTTTTTTAGGGCAGGCAGCAATTCGCGAAAACCCCTTATCTTCTCTTTACAGTCAAGATTGTGAGATATGTCATATTCTTTAAGAAATCTTTTTGTATACTCCACATCGGACGGGCAGGGTATATATTGTGTTCCGCGTTTTTGGCGTGTTTCATTGCCCTTTCCTGTAATCAGCACCAATGACGGTGTTTCTTCCGAACAAATAGCCTTTTTAATTGCCAAGCCGCGGTCAGGTTCAATCTCATAGTCACAACCCTCTGCTTTTACAAACTCTGCAATCTCAGCACAAATTTTTTCAACCGGCTCCTCACCAGCGTCCTCTTCGGTAATAAATACCTTGTCGGAAAATCTCCCTGAAATCTCACCAAGGTCTTTTCTCCTGTTCTGGGCTTTATTCCCAGGGCAGCCAAACACAGTATATATCTTTCTTGCAGGAAACTCTTTTCTAACCGAATCAAATAAATTCTCAAAACTCATCTTATTATGAGCATAGTCAACTATCACCACAACCTCTGAATCAGCATTCTGGTAAACTTCCATACGTCCGTCAGAACGAGCTTTCATAAGTCCTACATAAATATTCTTCTGCGGTATGCCTATCACTGTTGAAATAGCAATAGCCGCAAGGGCATTCTGAACATTAAAAAGCCCCGGTATAGTAAGCGTAAATTCACCCTCAAAACAAGGTGTGCGAACATCAAAAACGGTATCGCTACCGGATTTGCGTATATTATATCCGTAGACATCTGCCGTTTTATCTATGCTTGAAAATGTTATAATTTTTTCTGCCGCTTTTGCCGCTTCTAAGACCTCATCGCTTCTTTCACCATCCAAACACACACACGCGGTTTTGGATTGTGCAAACAATTTCAGCTTTGATTTAAAATAATCTTCAAAATCCGGATGTTCAACCGCACTTATATGGTCATAACCAATATTAAGATAACATCCAATATCAAACTCAACTCCCGCAACTCTTCCATACTTGAGTGCCTGGCTTGAAACTTCCATCGTCATATACTGTATTCCGGATTTTACGGCATTTGAAAAATGCTTATGAAGTTCAAGCGGCTCCGGAGTTGTCAGGTGCGACTCAAAGTTTTCAACGCCGTCATAAG
>CALXUL010000228.1 GCA_944391635.1 uncultured Clostridia bacterium
ATTATACGCATGTAAAAACAACAGAAGTACAAAGGGCAGCAGATGAATTTTCTAAAATTTATCAAAAACAGTCAGATGAAGAAGAAATCCGTACAAGAATAGCTGAAATTTCAGATGAGTATGGTTGCTATATGATGGTTATAGAAAAAAGCGGTGCTATGAAATATATGCTATCATAATATATGGTGGTAACAGCGGAAAACGGAGAAGACGTGGTTATTTCATTAGACAGTGCAGTTTACGATTCTGATTTCCAAAAACTGAATCTTGCAGAAGGGGATAAGGTTGAAGTGGGATATTTTGCTGATAATCCATCACCGGATAAAACAATGTTCCCATTTTTTATTAAAAAGGATTCCGGACAATGGAATATGAACCGAAAGGACAGGATGTATCAGCCGGAAAATAAACCTGACGGCAATAACAGAAATGGCGCAAAGGATAACTTTGTGACGGCTGAGGGAGTTGTATCTGCGCTGGTGCTTCCGTCAGAACAAGCCAGAAATATAAGTGCAGAGCGTGGTTCTGCGTTCAAAGCAGTTGGAGAATGGATTAGCAGATTGTCTGCTGAACAAACACCGGATCCGGGTGAGAGTATAGCGTATTTTTATGTAGATGACCAAACGATGGAGAAATTTACTGTAACAGTGCTTACGGTTATGGGAAAAGAAAATGATATGGTATTTGCAATAGCACCATTGGCGATGGTAAGTGAAGCGGCTGAGGTAACCCGAAATACATTTTTCTTTTGGTTTCTTATCGCAATGGCGGCAGCCTGCGGCTTAGGCATACTGTTTTCTAAGGTTCTTACACGTCCGATAATTGATATAACTGCTGTTACTAAAAAAATGGCTGCGCTCGATTTTGGCAGCCGATGTGAATATTCATCAAATGATGAAATAGGAGAGCTTGCAGCAAATATTAATATTCTGTCACAGACTCTTGATCAGACGATAAATGAATTGCAAAAAGCTAATGAAAAGTTATTAGCAGATATTGAGCATGAGCGTGCTGTGGAAATGAGCAGGCGTGAATTTGTTGCAGCAGCTTCCCATGAACTAAAAACTCCCCTTGGGATAATAAGGGCATACACCGAGGCATTGACCGATGGTGTGTCTGAAAATAAAAGAAACAGGTATATGCAGGTAATAATAGAAGAAACAGAAAAAATGGATAGACTCATACTTGATATGCTTGAAAACTCAAAACTGGAATCCGGTGCGCAAAAACTTAACATATCATCATATGATGTGGGAGTGTTGCTAAAAGGGGTATTTAGGCGTTTTGCAGATGTTATGGCTGAGAATAATATAGACGCTGAATGCAGATTACCGGACTATACACTTACAAAAAAATTTGACTGTGATATGATAGAACGTGTTCTTACTAATTTTATTACAAATGCAATTAAACATACTCCAAAAGGCGGAAAGATTATATGTGCCGCGAAAAAGAATGATGACGGTACGGTAAGTGTCAGTGTAGAAAATAGCGGCGCGGCAATTTCACCAGAGGATTTAGAGCATGTTTGGGATAGGTTTTATAAGGCAGATAAATCCCGTAAAAGGAGCGAGGGCGGAACGGGACTGGGGCTTTCTATTGCAAAGAATATACTTACGCTGCATAAGGCAGAGTATTCTGTAAAGAATACTGAAATCGGTGTATGTTTTTCTTTCACATTGAAATAGTCACAATTTTCGCTGTTTTTTTTGCGGTTCATATTGATATTGGAGTGTAAATGAGGTATAATATTAAAATAATGGAATAATAGGGGTATATTAGCCTTAGAATATATAGCGCTCTAATATAGAAAGGAACTGAACCGATGGATGAGAATTTGAAAATGGCAGAACTTCTGTTTCCGGAAGTGGATACTATACCTGATGATTATGAAACCAAATACCCGAAACGCGTGTTAAAAGAGGGAGCAGTGGTTACACGTTTTGCGCCGAGTCCTACAGGATTTTTGCATTTTGGCGGATTGTTTGCGGCTTTTATAGGCTATATGTCCGCAAAGACAAGCGGCGGAAAGTTTTATTTGCGAATTGAGGATACCGATAAAAAACGTGAGGTTGAAAACGGGGTACGTCTTATAGTTGACGGGCTTGAAAGTTTCGGTATTACATTTGATGAGGGGATGCTGTCAGAAACAGAAGAAAAAGGTGAATACGGACCTTATATCCAAAGTGCGCGGCGCGGTATTTACCGCTGTTTCGTAAAAGACCTTGTGAAAAAAGGTTTGGCGTACCCATGTTTTATGAGTGAAGAGGAACTTGCAGAAATTCGCCAGGGACAGGAAAAGGAGAAGAAGCTGCCCGGGGTTTGGGGTGAATATGCAAAGTATCGTGATATTACGGCGGATGAGGCAAGAGCACGGATTGATGCTGGAGAAGATTATGTAGTGCGTCTTCGTTCACCCGGAGATGCGAATAAGAGGATTAAGTTTAAGGATTTGATAAAAGGCGAAATTGAAATGCCGGAAAATATCATTGATGTGGTATTGCTAAAAAAAGATGGGATGCCGACATATCATTTTGCCCATGTTGTGGATGATCATTTGATGCGAACAACACATGTAATAAGAGGCGATGAATGGATAGCGTCGGTGCCGACACATTTACAACTATTTTATGTATGCGGTTTTAAACCGCCTAAGTATGCACATATTTCTCCTATTATGAAGGAAGAAAATGGGGGAAAGCGTAAATTATCAAAAAGAAAAGATCCAGAGGCTGCGGTTGATTTTTATAAAAAAGCCGGATACCCTGCCGGTGCAGTTTGGGAATATCTTATGACCATTGCAAATTCTGATTATGAGCAATGGAGAATGGCAAATAAAAATGAGCCTTGTGAAAAGTTTAAGTTCTCATTATCCAAGATGAGCAAAGCTGGAGCATTATTTGATATAGCAAAACTTAATGATATAAGCAAGACATATATATCAACGCTTACAGCCGAACAGGTATATGATTATGTGAAAAACTGGGCAGAGGAAAATGACTATTTGCTTAATGAGCGTCTTTTGAATAAAGAATACGCGCTTAAAGTTTTCGGGATTGAAAGAGGTACGCCAAAGCCCAGAAAGGATATAGCAAAGTGGGATGAGGTGCGCGAGTATACAGAGTATTTTTATACCCGTCCCAAAGAGCTTGTATATCCTGAAAATATTTCTGCGTCTGAGGCGGCAGAGATATTAAGGGAATATAAAAAAGAATTTGATAACTCGGTGACAGCAGAGGAATGGTTCCCAAAACTCAGAGATATGGCAGAGCGGATGGGATATGCAAAAACACCTAAAGTGTACAAGGCGTCACCGGAGGAGTATAAAGGGCATGTCGGGGATGTGAGCACTGTTATAAGAGTGGCACTAACCGGAAGAACAAATACTCCCGATCTCTATTTAATAAGTGAAACACTTGGATATAATGAAGTGTGCGAAAGACTGGATTTTGCGATTAGTGAGTTGTCATAAATATTAAGGAGGAAAGGGAAAGAATGGAAAATGAACGCGGCGAAATGCAGAGCCGGAATTTTATAGAAGAAGCTGTGGAAAAGGATTTAGAGAATGGGGTTTGCAGCCATATACAGACACGTTTTCCGCCAGAGCCAAACGGGTATTTGCATATAGGTCATGCAAAGGCTATCAGCATAGATTTTATGACTGCCGCAAAATATGGCGGTGTCTGCAATCTAAGATTTGATGACACCAACCCTACAAAAGAGGATACCGAATATGTTGACGCCATAAAAGAGGATATTAAATGGCTTGGTTATCAGTGGGGGAAGGTTTTTTACGCATCGGATTATTTTGATGCGATTTATGAGTGTGCGATAAAATTAATAAAAAAGGGTAAGGCATATGTTGATGATTCATCTGCCGATGAGATACGAAATATGCGCGGTACTCTTACAGAGCCGGGGATAATGAGCCCATACAGGAATAGAAGCGTTTCGGAAAATCTTGACCTTTTTGAGCGTATGACAAAGGGAGAGTTCGAAAACGGTGCAAAGGTATTGCGTGCAAAAATAGATATGGCATCGCCAAATCTTAATATGCGTGACCCGGTAATTTACAGAATCCTTCACGCATCGCATCACAGAACGGGTGATAAATGGTGCGTATATCCGATGTATGACTTTGCACATCCTATCTCGGATACTGTCGAGGGTGTTACACATTCTTTATGTTCTCTGGAATTTGAGGACCATCGCCCGCTTTATGACTGGGTTTTGAAGGAACTGGATTTTGAAAGCCCGTCAAGGCAGATTGAATTTGCAAGGATGAATCTTAACTATACGCTTACAAGTAAACGTAAATGTTTAAAGCTTGTGTCAGACGGTATTGTAAGCGGCTGGGATGATCCGAGAATGAGTACGTTGTGCGGTATGAGAAGAAGAGGTTATCCTGCTGCGGCACTTCGTGATTTTTGTGATAGAATAGGTGTGGCAAAGGCTAACAGCGTAATAGATTTATCACTTCTTGAACATTGTGTGCGAGAGGAGCTTAACAAACATTCGCCCAGGGCTATGGCAGTTTTAAAACCTATTAAGCTGATAATAGATAATTATCCTGAAAATAAGACAGAAGAAATAGAGGTGGAAATTAATCCTGAAAATCCTGAGGCAGGGACAAGAAAGGTTAGTTTTTCAAAGTATTTGTATATTGAAGCTGATGATTTTATGGAAGAGCCGCCAAAAAAATATTTCCGTCTGTCACCGGGCAGAGAAGTGCGTTTAAAAAGCGCATATTATGTGACTGCGGTATCCTGCGAAAAGGATGATCAGGGCAATGTTATTGCTGTACACTGTGAATATGATCCCGAGACAAGAGGCGGACAGTCACCTGACGGGAGAAAAGTCAAAGGTACAATACATTGGGTTTGCTGCAAAACAGCCGTAGACGCGCAGGTAAGACTTTATGACAGGCTGTTTAATGTGGAAAATCCATCTGATGAAAGCAAAGGAAGCTTTATAGAAAATATAAACCCGGATTCACTAAAAGTTCTTGACGGCTGCAAGCTTGAAGCAGGGCTTAAGGATATAAAGCCGGGAGAAACGTATCAGTTTTTGCGGCTGGGGTATTTTTGCGCGGACAAAGATAGCAAAGACGGGAAGATAGTTTTAAACCGTACAGTGTCGCTTAAAGACAGCTGGGCTAAAATCAATAAATAAAAGAGGTATTAAAAATGGAGTATAAGAAGTTTATGGCAGACCGAGTTAAGAATATGAAAGGCTCGGCAATTCGTGAAATGTTTAAGCGTATGGCAAATCCGGAGATTATATCTCTTGCAGGCGGAAATCCTGCATCAGAGCTTTTCCCGGGCGAAGAGCTTTCAAAAATTGCTGGAAAAATTCTTATGACCAGCCCGACTCTTGCATTGCAGTACGGAACTACCGACGGGTATCCTGCAATGAAGGAGTGTGCACGCTCACGTGCTCAAAAAGTTAACTCGGTTAAGGAAAATGATGAGATATTGATTATGACGGGCGCAAATCAGGGTATTGATTTAACTGCTAAGGCAATACTAAATAAAGGCGATGCCATTATAGTTGAAAGTCCAAGTTTTATAGGAAGTTTAAATGCATTTAGAACATATGAATCAAGACTTGTGGGCGTAAAGGTTGAAGATGACGGAATGAGTATGGATGGGCTTGAAGAAGCACTTAAAGAAAATCCTGGAGTGAAGCTCATATATACGATTCCGACATTCCAGAATCCGACGGGTACAACTATGTCGCTTGAAAAGCGTAAAAAAATGCTTGAGCTTGCGTCAAAATATGATGTGTTGATTCTTGAAGATAACCCTTATGGTGATTTGCGTTTTTCGGGTGAGGATGTACCGACGTTAAAATCGCTTGATACCGAAGGCAGGGTAATATACGCTGGTTCGTTCTCGAAGATTTTATCACCTGGTATGCGCCTTGGATACATAGTTGCGCCTGCTGAGCTGGCAGAAAAGGTTGAAATACTAAAACAGGTAAATGACGTTCATACGCCGATGATAACTCAGCTTATGTGCGTAGAGTTTATGAAGAAATATAATATTGACGATTATATTGCTAAAAACAGAGAATTATACGGCAGAAAATGTGCTTGTATGGTAGAGAATATGAATAAATATTTCCCGAAAGGCAAGGTGAAATGGGTAGTGCCTGAAGGCGGTATTTTCCTGTGGTGTGAATGCCCCACAATTACCGATATCACGCCGGTTGTTGACAGATGCCTTGAAAAGATGGTGGCGATTGTTCCTGGCTCTAATTTTGCGACAGATATATTTGCGCCGTCAAATATGTTCAGACTGAATTATTCTTCTGCAACGCTTGAGAAAATCGAAGAGGGCATAAGACGTTTGGGTGAAGTTCTGACCGAAATGCTCTGATAGGGAAAGGTAAAATAAGAAAATGGAAAATAAAAAAATAATTTTCAGCGGCGTCCAGCCGTCGGGTACACTTACTTTAGGCAATTATCTTGGCGCGATTAAAAATTGGGTGCAGCTGCAAAAAGACTATAACTGTATTTATGCAATGATGGATTTGCATACGATTACCGTAAGGCATACGCCAGCAGACATTAGACGCAGAACTTTAGAGGTGCTCGCACTTTATATTGCTTGCGGTATTGATCCGGAAAATAATATACTCTTTATCCAGTCACATAATCCGGCGCATGCAGAGCTTGCCTGGGTGCTTAATTGTTATACGTATATGGGTGAACTGTCAAGAATGACACAGTTTAAGGATAAATCGTCAAGACATGCGGAAAATATCAATGCCGGACTTTTTACCTATCCTGTTTTAATGGCGGCTGATATATTGCTTTATCAGACAGACTATGTGCCGGTTGGAAAAGACCAGATGCAGCATATAGAAATTTGCCGTGATATAGCAGAAAGATTTAATAGCCTGTATGGAGATGTATTTAAAATACCCGAGGGACTTTTGCCTAAATCAGGTGCGAGAGTTATGAGTTTGCAGGATCCGACAAGAAAAATGTCCAAATCAGATGAAAATCCAAAAGGGTATATATCAATGATGGATGATATGGATGTAATTGCTAAGAAGATTAAAAGTGCGGTTACAGATTCGGAAGGCGTAATTGAATACAGGGAAAATGATGACACAAAAGCCGGAATAAATAATCTATTAACAATAATGTCTGCAGTGACCGGACGAAAAATTGAGGACATAGCGAC
>CALXUL010000229.1 GCA_944391635.1 uncultured Clostridia bacterium
ATATACCGCGTCACAGGGTCTTTTGCTGATGATCCCGAACATGTACAAAATTGCAGGTGAACTTTTACCTTGCGTATTTAACGTATCTGCAAGAGCTCTTGCATCTCACGCTCTGTCAATTTTTGGCGACCATCAGGACGTTATGGCTTGCCGTCAGACTGGCTTTGCTATGCTCGCATCAACTAACCCTCAGGAAGCTATGGATCTTGGTGCAGTTGCTCATCTTACAACTATTAAAGCCCGCGTTCCGTTCCTTCATTTCTTTGATGGTTTTAGAACATCTCACGAATATCAGAAAGTTGCTTGCTGGGATTATAAAGATCTTGCAGAAATGGTAGACTGGGATGCTATAAACAATTTCAGACGTTCTTCTTTAAATCCTGAACATCCCGCACAGCGCGGTACTGCTCAGAACCCTGACGTATTCTTCCAGGCAAAAGAAGCTGTTAACAAATATTATTTGGCTGTACCTGAAATATGCCAGTCATATATGGATAAGGTTAACGAGAAAATCGGCTCAGACTATAAACTGTTTAATTATCATGGCGCATCCGATGCTGAAACCGTTATAGTTGCTATGGGTTCGGTTTGTGATACAATCGAAGAAACCGTTGACTATATGAACGCTCACGGCGAAAAAGTAGGTCTTATCAAAATAAGACTTTATCGTCCGTTCTCTGTTTCTCATTTTGTTGACGCTATACCCGATTCCGTAAAGAAGATTGTTGTTCTTGACAGAACTAAAGAGTCCGGCTCAGTTGGTGAACCGGTTTATCTTGATGTATGCGCAGCAATTGCAGATACTAAGTTTGCCGGTGTGCCTGTATTTGGCGGACGTTACGGTCTTGGTTCAAAAGATACTACTCCTGCTCAGATAATTGCAGCTTTCAAGAACACCGAAAAGAAACATTTTACTATCGGTATTGTTGATGATGTAACAAATCTTTCACTTGATCTTGATGAAAATCCAGATACCACACCTAAGGGTATTACAAGCTGTAAGTTCTGGGGACTTGGTGCTGACGGTACAGTCGGTGCTAACAAAAACTCTGTTAAAATCATCGGTGACCACACTGACATGAATGTTCAGGCATATTTTGATTATGACTCGAAAAAATCCGGTGGTCTTACCGTATCACACTTGCGTTTCGGTCATGCTAAGATTACATCAACATACCTTATCAACAAGGCTGATTTTGTTGCTTGTCATAAGGCTTCTTATATCAGACAGTATGATATGGTTCAGGATGTAAAACCTGGCGGCGTATTCCTTCTTAACTGCTCTTGGAACGCTCAGGAGCTTGATGAGCACCTCCCCGGACAGGTTAAGAAATATATTGCAGACAATAACATTCAGTTCTACACAATAGACGGTGTTAAAATCGGTAAGGAAATCGGTCTTGGAAACAGAATTAATACTGTACTTCAGTCTGCTTTCTTTAAACTTGCAAATATCATTCCTGCTGAAGATGCAATCCAGTATATGAAGGATGCAGCTACTGCTTCTTACTCAAAGAAGGGTGACGCAGTTGTTAAGATGAACCATGAAGCAATTGACAAGGGCGCTCTTGAGGTTGTTAAGGTAGACGTTCCCGAATCATGGAAAAATGCACAGCCCGAAGAGCTTGGTACAAAGCACGAAGGCGAAGGCAAGCTGATTGATTATGTAAATAACATTCTCGTACCTATAAATGGCTTCCGCGGCTCAAAGCTGCCAGTTTCAGCATTTGAACCGTATGTAAACGGCGAAGTTCCACTCGGTTCTTCTGCATATGAAAAGCGCGGTCTAGCAATCGATGTTCCTGTTTGGAATCCAGATGCCTGCGTGCAGTGCGGTCTTTGCTCATATGTATGTCCTCACGCTTGTATCCGTCCGGCTGTTATGAATGAAGAAGAAGCTAAAAATGCACCAGAAGGTACAAAGATGGCTGATTTGAAACAACTTCCTGGTTATAAGTTTGCTGTAACAGTTTCAGTACTTGACTGTACAGGCTGCGGCTCTTGTGTAAATGTATGTCCTGAAGTTAAGGGAACCAAAGCTTTGACTATGTCAAGTCTTGATACTCAGCTTGACGTACAGAACGCTTTCGATTACGGCATTAAACTTGAGCCGAAACAGGATGTATTTGATAAATTTGCAATTACAACTGTTAAGGGTTCACAGTTCAGAAAGCCATATCTCGAATTCTCTGGCGCTTGTGCAGGCTGCGGCGAAACACCATATGCAAAGCTTATAACACAGCTGTTCGGTGACAGAATGTATATTGCTAACGCAACAGGCTGTTCATCAATCTGGGGCGGTTCAAGTCCTTCTACACCGTACACAAGCGATTCTGAAGGCAGAGGTCCTGCTTGGGCAAACTCACTGTTTGAGGATAATGCTGAGTTTGGTTATGGTATGTTCTTAGGTCAGAATGCAATCAGAAATGCCAACTTTGAAAGACTTACCAAAATAGCTGAAAGCGAACCTTCAGTTAAGCCTGCAATCGACAAGTTTTTCGATACAAAAGACAGCAGCGCAGCAAACAAGGTTGCTACTGAAGAATTATTAAAGGCTCTTGCTAATGTAAATTCTGAAGAAGCAAAGAATGTTATCGCAGACAAAGAATATCTCGGCAAGAAATCTGTTTGGGTATTCGGTGGCGACGGCTGGGCTTATGATATTGGTTTTGGCGGTCTTGACCATGTAATCGCATCCGGCGAAGATGTTAACATTATGGTATTTGATACCGAAGTTTATTCAAATACAGGCGGTCAGTCCTCTAAATCTACTCCTACCGGCGCTATTGCTCAATTTGCAGCAGCAGGTAAGGTTGTAAAGAAAAAGGACTTAGCTGCAATTGCAATGAGCTACGGCTATGTTTACGTTGCTCAGATTGCTCAGGGTGCAGACTACAATCAGTGCCTAAAAGCATTACTTGAGGCTGAAAGCTATCATGGTCCTTCAATCATAATCGGATATGCTCCTTGTATCAACCACGGTATCAAGGGCGGTATGAGCATTGCTCAGACCGAAGAGAAGAAAGCTGTTCAGGCTGGTTACTGGCATCTGTTTAGATACGATCCCAGACTTGCTCTCGAAGGCAAGAATCCATTCCAGCTCGATTCTAAAGAACCGACAATGAGCTATGAAGACTTTATCATGGGTGAAGTTCGTTATAACTCTCTTGCACGTTCAAACCCTGAAAGAGCTAAAGCTCTCTTTGAAAAGGCTTGTGCAGATGCAAAAGCTAAATATGCACATCTGGTTGAACTTGCAAACAAATAATTTTGTAATAGGTTTTATTGAAAAAACGTATTACCCGGTTAATTTCGGGTAATACGTTTTTTACATCATACTTTTTAATTTTTCCTATTAACTGTTTATAATAAATAGCAGAATTTTTGTACTCTGTTCTTAGCAAAAAAATGCGCCCAAGGTCAAATCTTTAATCCACTTTATAACCTTTCCTATATTATATAAAAACGCCGCAGTAATTAATACTGCGGCGTAAAATTTATCAAAATCATACACAGCCCTGTGCTTTCATTGCTTCAGCAACTTTTAAGAAGCCTGCAATATTTGCACCTGCCATATAGTTTCCTTCCATACCGTATTCCTTTGCAGCTGAATCACAAGCAGCAAATATACTCTTCATAATGCCCTTTAATTTAGCGTCAACTTCTTCAAATGTCCATGAAAGTCTTTCTGAATTCTGGCTCATTTCAAGACCTGAAGTTGCAACTCCGCCGGCATTTGCTGCCTTAGCAGGACCGTAAAGAATACCGTTTGCAAGATATACTTCAATTGCTTCCGGAGTTGAAGGCATATTAGCGCCCTCTGCAACAGCAAAGCAACCATTTTTAACAAGAGCTTCAGCACTTGCTTTATCAATCTCATTCTGAGTTGCGCAAGGAAGGGCAATATCACAAGGAATTGTCCAAATTCCACTGCAGCCCTCTGTATATACAGCATCAGGATGAGTATTTACATATTCCTTAATTCTCTTTCTCTCAACTTCCTTAAGCTGCTTTACACAAGCAAGGTCAATACCGTTTTTATCATAAATATAACCATTAGAGTCGGACAAAGCAACTACCTTTGCTCCAAGCTCAGTTGCTTTCTCAGTTGCATAAATTGCAACATTTCCTGATCCGGAAATAACAACAGTCTTACCCTCAAAACTCTTTCCATTAGCCTTTAGCATTTCATCTGTAAAGTAGCACAATCCATAACCTGTTGCTTCTGTTCTTGCCAAAGAACCGCCGTATGTAAGACCTTTACCGGTCAATACGCCAGAAAACTCATTTTTAATTCTCTTATACTGACCAAACATATATCCTATTTCACGCGCACCTGTACCAATATCACCAGCAGGCACATCGCAATCCGGACCGATATGACGATAAAGTTCTGTCATAAAACTTTGGCAGAATCTCATTACTTCAGCATCTGACTTGCCCTTAGGATCAAAGTCTGAACCGCCCTTACCGCCGCCCATAGGCAGTCTAGTAAGACTGTTCTTAAATACCTGTTCAAATCCAAGGAACTTGATTATTCCAATATAAACAGACGGATGCAGACGAAGCCCGCCCTTATAGGGTCCGATTGCAGAGTTATACTGAACTCTGAAACCACGGTTAACCTGAACTTTGCCATTATCATCGACCCAGGGTACACGGAAAATAATCTGTCTTTCCGGTTCAACCAATCTGTCGATCACTCCTGCCTCAACCAAATCCGGACGTCTTTCTACTACCGGCTCAAGGCTTTCAAGAACCTCAGTAACGGCCTGGATAAATTCAGGCTCATTCTGATTTCTCTTTTTTACGGTTTCAAGAACCTCGCAAAGGTACTTGTTTTTCATTAAAATCCCTCCTATTTGTTTAACACAACTGTAAATATTATACACTCTGAAACTTTAAAAATCAAGTGATTTTTTGTAAAAAATACTGCCCTAAAACGCCCAAAAAGTTACCCAACGTTAACAACGTTTTAGCCGTGCAGATTCTTAGGTATACGGTAAAAAAATTTTTAATTTTTTTTAGCGAAAATTATTCAAATATTTTACTGTTACTTGTATTTATAAAAACACACTAAAAAAGCCGGCACGATAGTTGCCGGTTTTTTTAAATAATCATTCTTCCTCGGACATTTCCTTTTCATATTGCTCAATTATTGCTTTCTCAAGCATGTCCCTCATTTCCTTGTTTATGGGATGCGCAATATCCTTGTATTCATTTTCAGGCGTTTTGCGCGAAGGCATTGCAGTGAAAAGTTTATTTTGTCCCTCAATAATTTTAATGTCGTGCACTACAAAAGCGTCGTCAAACGTGACTGATACAACCGCTTTCATTTTCCCCTCAGATGCAATTCTCTTTATTCTGATATCCGTAATATCCACGAAAATCACCACCCTCCACAGAGCAAACATCGTTGTCTATTAGTGTCTGTCCAAAGATGATGTTAA
>CALXUL010000230.1 GCA_944391635.1 uncultured Clostridia bacterium
AATCTTGAGTATTATTACAGCAGTGTAACTGAAGCTGGTGCATCGTTTATTGTTGTTTCTCCTGTTACAAGATGTACGTCCGGTAATTTTTCTTCGGGAGAATGGACACCGTCGCTTACACAATATGCTGACGCCGCAAAGAATTTCGTTGAAGAGAAAATTTCACAAGGTGCGGATAATATCGCTTATATTGATTTAAATACATCGCCAGCTGAATTTTTAACAAGCGAATATACAAGAATGGTAAATAGTGGCTATGATTATTCAAGCAATGCTGCAAGATTCTACTATTATGTAAGCAAGAGTTATCAGAGCGACTATACACATCCGAACGATTACGGTGCAGATAATTTTGCAGCTATTGTAATGGATGAAGCAAAGGATATTGTTACTGCTGCGGATGGGTATGTTTTAACTGTACAAGATGATACTGACGCAGTGCGTATAGATGCATTTTATGATAGCCAGGGAGCACTTACAAATGTAACCGATTGCACAATCATGCTCCAAAGCGGTGAAAATATAATACCGAAAGAGGATGGGGCAAAAACCTTTGTTTGGGAAAGTTATGATACGATGAAACCGTATACTTTAGGGTATGCCACAGAATCAATAAAAGCACAGGCAGAAGTTTTAAGACCATTTATTCAAGGCAGTAAGGATAAAGACGGAGAATTGGTAAGTGAGGAAATTTTCTCGGCAGGAAAGGCTCCTAATAAATTCTATCCTGACCCGTTGGTTGAGGTTGTAAAGTACCCATATCCAATAATATTGGAAGATATAACCTTTAATGAGAATAATAGTCCCGAAACTGTTTCTGGAAGGTGGGTTGCATCAGACCTTCAGTGCGTATACGCATATGTTAAGTTTGATATATACACATCATCCGGAGAACTGAAAGCAAGTGTTATGTCGGATAATTTCTTTGATTATTCAGGCACTGAAAATCAGACCCTTACATTTACAACCTCCGAGGTTTATGACAGCAGTATGGGAGATACATTTAAAGCATACGCTGTTGAATATATTGATGACGGAACGCTTACAGATACAGTTGTTTCAACCACGCTTACCGAGGATAGCCTGATAGATATTAAAGATACTCTTATTTCTGATGATTTCTCGTCATATGGAATAACCGGAGTAATACTTGGTACAAATGGCTGGAGCAGTGCCGGAACGGGAGAATTTAATCTTACAGAAGACAGCGCAGCTGAATTTGTTTCGACTGATATAACAAAAACTTGGTACGTATATAATAATTTCTCGGCGGTATCTTCAGGACAGCTTATGGTTAAATTTGATTTGAGGTATACAAGCGGAACTATGTCATTATATCTTACAGACGGTTCAAAGGCACCGAATAACTGGCCGCCGAGTTTGTATCCGCTTAAAGTTTATACTAATAATGGAGAGGTAAAGGTTGCTCTTGACGGAACTGATGTATGCAGTATAAATAAAGGTGAAATGACAACAATAAAACTAATTGTTGACATTGATTACGGTAAGTATTATCTCACGATAGCAGGCACAACTTATACTCAAGATATACCGCAGTTTGATACAACTGAGCAGCCTGTTCCTGAAAAACTTGGATGTATTGCATTTATTGCAAATAGACACGATGCAGAGTATACTCTCGATAATATTACTGTTGCAACACTAAACACTCCGCAGTTGCCAGAGTATGAATTATCGCTTTTGGCAAACGATAGCAATTACGGTACTGTTTTGGGCAGCGGAACGTATCCTATGAACGCAACTGTTACAGTAAAAGCAGTACCTAATGACGGATATGTATTTGTAGGGTGGTTTGATGAGAATGACAGCTTGTTCTCTGAAGCGGATGAGTATAGTTTTAGGTTAAGAAATACCGTTGTGTTAACGGCAAAATTTATGAAACAGTCTGGGCTTAGCGGAGTAGTGGATTATGAAATAGCAACAGAAAAGGGAGGTCTGCGTGCTGAGGCTGGCGAAACACTCCAGCTTAATATTGCAAACCCTGTTGACGAAAATAATAATCCTGTATCAGGAATTGAAAATACTGATGCACAGTGGTCTTGCGATGAGCCGGGTGTTTCTATTTCAGAAAGCGGCTTAATTACAGTTGACAGCTATACGATACCCGAAAACTCAATTGATTCTATAAATGTAACCTGTGTATTAAATGGCATAGAAAAGACAGTTTCTGTGACGGTATACTCATATGCTTTCTATGAAAAAGTAAGCGAATTTACAAACTATGACGGCAGAATAGTAAATTACGGCGGAAGCGATGCTATGATATTTGGCGGAGACCCATCTGTGGATGTAACTAATCTTTATAAGATGGGAGATACCGTAGCGCTTGACGGAAGCGTAACGCTTAGTTATAAGCATGCCTGGTCAGGTCCAAAAACCGCAGAACAAAGACGTACCTTAAACTTTAAGGATGAAGATGGAAATACGGTATTCTCGCTGTATTATGTTTGGGGCGGACTATTTGTCGGAAGCACCGAACTGCCCGACGCTGTAAGTAAAGACGTATGGTCAGATGTTGTGATTAAGTTTGACACTGATACAAAAACAGTAACAGTAACTTCGGGCAGTAACTCCGCACAGATGTCATATACGGGCGATAACATTGCTGCAATTGAGTTTGTAGCTAAAAAAGTTGCTCCGGCTGAAAGATACTTAGGTATAAGCGAGATAATAATTGAAAAATAAAAGTGATAATTTTACGCATTATTTGAAAGGCAGCAGATGATATGAAAGGCAGAATACACTCAACGGAATCTTTTGGTACGGTGGATGGACCCGGTATAAGGTTTGTGGTATTTATGCAAGGGTGTCCTATGCGGTGCCTGTATTGCCATAATCCAGATACCTGGCAGGTTGATTCGGGTGAATTAATGAATACAGAGCAAATACTTGATGAATATGAAAAGTGCCGTGCGTTTTTAAGCGGAGGAATAACGGTTACAGGCGGTGAGCCGCTTTTGCAGATAGAATTTGTTACTGAGCTGTTTAAAAAGGCAAAAGAAAAGGGTATACACACTTGTCTTGATACATCAGGGGTTTGTTTTAACCGTAAAAAAATTGATTCATATGACAGGTTGATGGAAGTATGTGACCTTGTAATGCTTGATATAAAGCATATAGATGAAGCTGAGCATATAAAACTGTGCGGACATTCAAACAAAAATATTCTGGATTTTGCCGAATATATATCACAAAAGAACGTTGAACTTTGGATAAGGCATGTTGTGGTTCCGGGCATAACCGACAGCGAAGATGAATGGTATAGAATTGGATGCTTTCTTGCAAGGCTTCAAAGCTTAAAGGCAGTAGACGTACTTCCGTATCATGATATGGGAAAAACCAAGTATGACGCACTCGGTATAAAATATCCGCTTGAGGGTGTAGAACCTCTTGATAAAAAAATTGCTGCCCGAGCAAAAGAAATTATATTAAAAGGTATTAGCGATACTGTAAAAAATAAATAGGTTTTAAAGCGGCGGTTTCAAAAAAGAAAACGCCGCTTTTTACATAATAAAATAATACTTGAATAATACAGCTTGTATTAAATTTTTTACTATGTTATAATTTTTTTAATAATTATGAATGGATTTTGTGTTTTGAAACGTATTATAAGTGAAAGATAAAATTGAGGAGGAATATTATGAAAAAAATACTTTTTATATTGGTTGTTGCCTCGGCATTTACAATTGCTGTGTCAGTTGGTGCAGCAGGCTTTTGTGGCAGAGGTTATACAGACAAAAATAATAATGGGGTTTGCGACTATTTTAACAGCGAAAACAGAGGAAGACGGTTTTTGGATGCGAATGGCGATGGGGTTTGCGATTATTGTACGGGAAATCTTGGAAACTGTACTTGTAATAACAGCCAATGACGTTGTGGGCTTGGCTGTGGCAAAAGATATGGTCAGTATAAGGGGCAAAAATTCGAATAGTTTAAAAGGGCCTTTTGCTAAGGGTAAATCCTTTGGCAAGAAGGCTTTTTTGTTGTAGCGAAAAATAGCATTTACTTGCGAAAAAAAGCATTGACAACAAGATTTTCAAATGTTATAGTCGGCATGAAAAATATAATTTATATTTGAAAGGAGACCAACTATGATTTGTCAATAGAAAAATGAAAACTTTTTAAAAATTTTTTGTAGCTAAAAAAGTGTATAGCAAACAAAGCATCTTGCAAGGTGCTGTCCAAAAATTGAATATAGTAAAAAGATAGGACTTAGGTTAAATTAAAAACCACATTATCAGTCATCATCTTATGTATAACGCGAACAAGTTTGTGTGCTACATGACCAAGAGCATTGTAATGCCGCCTGCCTTGAGAAACTTTTAGTTCATAATAATCCTTAAAGGTTTGATTAACTAAAGTGGTCTGCCAAGCAGCGTTGATTAAAGCATATCTAAGTAGCTTAGAACCTCTTTTTGACATTCTGGTTTTAGCAGCTTTGAAATTGCCTGATTGGTAAACAGACGGGTCAAGACCGGCATAAGCAAGAAGTTGGCAAGGTTTTTCAAAACGGGATATATCACCGATTTCGCCGATAATCATTGCACCGTTTAAAAATCCAATGCCGGGAATGGTTTTAATGACAGAATCCATAGACTCCATAATATCTTTAATTGTAGCTTCAATCTCAGCTAATTGCTGAGTGAATAATTCAATTTGATTTATGGATTGCAAAATTTGTAAACCTATGGTATAATCATTAATGCCGACGGATTGTGATGCAAGCTCTTTTAAATGTACAGCTTCAGACTGTTTAAAGTGTCCCTTAGAGGACTTGTGTAGAAGGTTAGTGAGCCTAGTGAGATGCATGGAAGCAAAACCGTCGGCACTTTGTACATTTTTGAGCAAAGTATAACAAGTCTTCGTGTGTATGCCTGATTTGAAGAAATACTGCAATTCAGGGAAAACCAAATCGACATAAGATACTAACTGAATTTTAACCTTTGTTCTGGCTTTCATCAGTTTTTGACGGAAGCGGCAAAGGTTTTTTAATTGCAGGGAATCGTAATCACGCTTAGAAAATAAGCGATAATGATTAAGAG
>CALXUL010000231.1 GCA_944391635.1 uncultured Clostridia bacterium
GGAGAGTGGAATTTTTGAAAAAAGCTGCTTTTGTAACAGCATTGATAATGAGCGCGAATATTTTTACATCCGCATATGCAAGTTTTGCGGATATGGGCGGTCATTGGGCACAGAGATTTGTAAATGAGCTGGAAGGATACGGGATTGTAGCAGGTGACAACGGAAATTTCCGCCCTGATTCGTATATAACAGCAGCAGAATTTATTAAAATGACAGTATGCGCGCTTGGCTATCAGCCGGCAGCAACAGGAGCGTATTGGGCAGCGCCGTATATAGATTATGCCTTGGAAAGCGAGCTTATCTGGGATAATGAAATAGCAGATTTTTCCCAGACAATAACAAGAGGTCAGGCAGCAATGATATTGGTAAGAGCTGCCGGACTTGAGGGAATGAATGTTGCTAACAAAGAAACATATATGCGAAGCATAGACGACTATTTCGATATAACCAATGACTTTAAGCCGTATGTGCTGATTGCATATGCGAATAATCTTATAAAAGGTTATTCTGATAACACATTCCGCTACAAAAGCCCTCTTACAAGAGCGGAGGCTGCGGTAATTATTACAAGACTGCTTGAGATAAAGCCGATACAATCAGAAGAGGTACCGGATGTTCAAAGCGGTACTACATTCTATGTTGCTCCCGGCGGCAGCGATTCCAATAGCGGAACGATTGATTCACCCTTTGGCACTATTGAAAAAGCGCGAGACAGGGTACGTGAGATAATAAGCGCAGGGCTGTATCCTGAAGAGGGAATAACAGTTTATCTTCGCGGCGGAGATTATGTATTAACAGATACCCTCTCCTTTGACGGCAGAGATTCGGGAAGCGAGAATGCACCGGTTAAATATATGTCATATCCGGGTGAGGTGGCTAACATAACCGGTTCGGTAAAGCTTGATTACTCGAAATTTAAGAGCGTGTCGCAGGACATAAAAGATATACTACTTTCAAGCGATGCAAAAGATAAGGTATTAGAATATAATCTTACTGAGGATGGCATAACAAACCTCGGTCAGCTTTCAAGACGCGGTTACCTGATTTCGGCAGGTGTGACGCCGCAGGCGGAACTTTACATAGATGATGACCGCATGCAGCTTTCAAGATGGCCTAATGAAGAATGGGTAGGTACTACCGAAATTGTACGCAGCGGCGCGCGCAGCCAGAGCGGTGTATTGGAGGGCGCTGTTTATAAGATTGATTATACAGAGCCGACAAAATGGAAAACCAATATAAATGAGATATACACAGCAGGTGTGCTTGGCCCAAACTATTTCTACGGCTATTTTCCAATAGAAAAGGTTGAGCAGGGGCAGATAACCCTTAAGGAAGGTTCGGTAACAAGCTATTATTCAAAGCATTTTATCAGGTATGAAAACATCCTTGAGGAAACAGATATGCCTGGTGAATATTATATAGACAGGAATACCGGGATGCTATACCTCTATCCGACAGAAGGATTTGGGGAGAATACCGATATCAGGCTGTCACAGCTTGAAGGGCATTTAATCAAATTGGAGAATGTAAAAAATATCACATTTGAAAATCTTAAATTGAATGATACTCGTTTGAGCGCAATAAGAGCAACTGGAATTGATAGGATTACGGTAAAGAACTGTGAGATAAGCGGCACTGGCGCAGACGGCGTGTATATGACGGGAACCAACAATACAGTAAAGAATTGTTATATTCACGATATAGGCGCACACGGTGTTAACATGAACGGCGGAGATTATAATAATCTTGTGTCGGGCGGAAATGTGATAGAAAATAACCATATAGAACAAGCGGCTCAGATTGAAAGATCATATAACGCAGGCATACTGCTTGGCTATCAGTCGGTAGGAGCGGTAGTAAGGAATAATAAAATACATGACATGCCACATACTGCAATTATTATATACGGGCCGGAACATTTGATTGAAAATAATGAGATATATGATAGCGTAAAGGAATTCCACGATATGGATGCGATATACCTTAATGTATATCAGTACCCGTGGGAGCGCGGTGTGACGATAAAGAATAACTTTATCCATGATTTGGGTAAACAGACCTTTACTGAAAAACAAATGAACGTTGCAGGTATACGTACCGATAACCAGGGCAACGGTCTGAATGTTATAGGAAATATTTTCTACAACTTGGGAACCGCTACATCTAATCAGATACGAGGCGTGTGCGCAGAAGGTACTGACAACGTGATTGAAAATAACATATTTATTGACGCGGCGGATACCTATGATGGTCCGGATACATACAGAGCTGATGCAAAATGGGATATAACCAGCGATACGGTTAAACCCGTGTATGACAATTGGCTCAAATACAGCCCGGTTTATTCGGCAAAATATCCGGAAGTTGCAACTTATTTTGACCGTCACTATGCATCTTATGTAGGCGGTAATAAGTTTAATAACAATCTTATTGTTAATATTACTATTCCAATAAGCACAACTAACGGTGGAATAAACGATCAGGGCTTCAGGGCAAATGAACAGCTTGTAGAAGCAAGCGGCAATTATGTTACCAAGACAGACCCGGGATTTGTGGACTATGCCGGCGGTAATTTTAACCTAAAGGATGACAGCGAGGTTTATACAAAAATACCGGGCTTTGAGAAGATAGATTTCTCGAAGATAGGCAACATTGAGGGCGAAACTGTGGGCGTTCAGAAGTAAACGGTTAATAACAGAATTTGCAGCGGTTTTGCGATAAGGAAGGAGA
>CALXUL010000232.1 GCA_944391635.1 uncultured Clostridia bacterium
AGTCAAATATTTTTTCGTGCTTACATAACTCACGCGCCATTATCGCCACATCTCGCGCCGAAGAATAATGTCCAGGTGCATCAAGACCATTGGTATTCACAAAATTTGTATGCTCCATACCCAGTTCCTTTGCACGCTCATTCATTCTTTGTATAAATGCCTCAGTGCTTCCGCTGATATGCTCAGCCATTGCAACACAGCCGTCATTTGCAGATGCTACTGCAATTCCCTTAATCATATCGCTTACAGTTAAAACCTCTCCTGCTTCAAGAAACATTGTCGAACCGCCCATACTCATCGCATATTCGCTTACTGTCACCTCATCTGCAAAAGTAAGCCTTCCTGCATCAATTTCTTCCATAATAAGCAAAAGTGTCATGATTTTTGTAACACTTGCTATGGGGAGTTCTTTGTCAGCTTCCTTCTCAAGCAATACTTCACCTGTTTCCTCCTCAATCAGTATCGCAGCTTTTGCGGTCGTTGAAACCCCGGCATATACAGGTATACACGTGCAAGCAATTGCCATTGCAGCAATACCCGAAATCAGCTTTTTCATTTTTTATCCTCCTAATAAAAATCAATTGTTATTTTCGGTTATTATCTGCATATTTTTTTGATTTATGCCGGTTTAAATTTTTGACAACTTATTATTTTAATTTTTTGATGCCAGACGGGCTTATTCCATACCTCTTCTTAAACATTTTTAAAAAATTAAAAACGTCATTATAACCACACATTTTTGCTGTCTGAGATACACTGTAACCATCTTTTAGAAAAGCCTTCGCCTTTTTAAGCCTACAAGACATCAGATAATTTCCAATTGGCATCCCGTATTCTGCCTTAAAAAGCCTTGACGCATATCGGCTGTCGAGATTTATCATTTTCGCAATACTCATAACACTGATATCACGCATATAATTACATTCAATATAATCTGCAATTTTTGACGCATATTTTAAAGAGCCGCTATGACCTGCTTGATTTTCTGAGATAATTTCAAAAATTATTGAAATACAAAGTTCCGGGTTCGGTCTATTTTGACAAAGCTGATTATATAATTCAACAAAACCTCCGCCTCTTACCGGCAAAACACGAGCTTCAGTTTTGCAAAAAAACTTTGACGCATCACCGGTAAAGCCAATCCATACATACTCCCAAGGCTCATTTTTATCCGCAGTATAAACAGTCAGCTCTGACGGCTTAATTACAAATATCTCTCCTGCTTTTATTTCATAATTTTCTCCCTCACACTCAAGGCGCCCCTTACCGCTTATAATATAGTGTATCAAACAGTAATCCCTTATTGCAGGACCGAAACTTTTTCCGGAAAGGCATTTTTCATATCCAGAAAACAGCGGACATATATCTTTATACTCTATACTTCCAAACATATACTCAAGCATATTTTTCACCTCTTAAGTTACATTATAACATATTATAGTCACAAAAATCAATTCATATTCTTATAACATCCTGATATAATCATAACATAATAAGGAGGCGGAAAATATGAATAAAATCACATTTATGGGTGCCGGAAGTACTGTGTTTGCAAAAAATGTAATCGGTGATATACTTCTTACACCTGCACTTTGCGAATTTGAAATTGCACTTTATGACATTGATGAAAAAAGACTCGATGAATCCTTTCATCTAATATCTGCACTTAATAAAAGCTGCAATAATTCACGTGCAAAAATCTCAAAATTCTTAGGCGCAGAAAATAGAAAAGCCGCACTTTCTGAGGCAAGATTTGTAATAAATGCAATACAAGTCGGCGGGTATGAACCTTGTACAGTAACTGATTTTGAAGTGCCGAAAAAATACGGGCTAAGACAAACAATTGCTGATACTTTGGGAATTGGGGGAATTTTCAGAGCTTTAAGAACCATCCCCGTACTCCAGGAATTTGCTGCTGATATGGAAGAAGTCTGTCCTGACGCTTGGTTTTTAAACTATACAAACCCCATGGCGATTCTGACAGGATATATGCAGCGGTATACAAAAATCAAGACTGTAGGGCTTTGCCACAGCGTTCAGGTATGTGCAGGCACCATTTTAAATGAACTGGACATGAAAGAGTATGTTGACAAGGTACGTACAAAAATTGCCGGAATAAACCATATGGCTTGGCTTCTTGAAATCGAAGACGAAAACGGTAATGACCTTTATCCCGAAATAAGACGCCGTGCCAAAAAGAAAAATGCAACGGAAAAACATAATGATATGGTAAGGTTTGAATACATAAACCGCCTTGGATACTACTGTACCGAATCCAGCGAGCATAACGCTGAATATAATCCGTTTTTCATCAAATCAAAATATCCCGAGCTGATTGAAAAATATAATATTCCTCTTGACGAATATCCAAGGCGCTGTATTGAACAGATAGAAAAATGGTCAGAGCTTAGCAAAACTCTGCTTAATGAAGCCCCCTCTCATGAGCGCAGCCTGGAATATGCATCGTATATTTTAGAATCAATTGTAACAGGAAATCCTTATCGTATCGGCGGTAATGTTTTAAACAAGAACCTGATAACAAATCTTCCCCAAAAAGCTTGTGTGGAAGTACCCTGTCTTGTTGACAAAAACGGCATATCGCCTTGCTATGTCGGTGAGCTTCCTACACAACTTGCAGCAATGAATACTACCAACATAAACACTCAGCTGCTTACAATAGAGGCTGCTGTAACACGTAAAAAAGACAAAATCTATCAAGCGGCAATGCTTGAACCACATACTGCCGCAGAGCTTTCAATTGATGATATTGTAAGTCTATGTAATGACCTGATTGCAGCACATGGCAGCTGGCTGCCCGAATATGAATAATACTTGTATTATCAGCCCCGGTTTGAAACAATTCATACCGGGGCTTTTTTATGGTCTCTACTTTTTTCCTCTAATATTGTAGTTTGTCCGTATCTGTGATATACTGTATATATTAACCAAACGGAGGACTCATATTATGGCATTAGACAGTGTTGCTGTGTATGCACTTGTACGCGAACTCAAACGTTCACTTACCGACGGACGCATAGATAAAATCCATCAGCCCGAAAAAGACGAACTTGTTATATCGGTCAGAACGTATTCTGAATCCTTTAAATTAGTTTTAAGCGCAAGCTCATCAAACGCACGTGTACATTTTACATCGCAGTCAAAAGAAAATCCCAAAACTGCACCTATGTTTTGCATGCTTCTTAGAAAACATATACAAAGCGGCAAAATAATAGAAATTTCCCAGCCAGAATTTGAACGGATAATTAAATTTTCCATTATAACCAGAAATGAAATGGGCGACCAAGTGTACCGCTATCTCATTGCAGAACTTATGGGCAGAAACTCAAATATAATCCTGACAGATGAGAACGGGAAAATCATTGATTCGGCAAGGCATGTAGATTTTACTCAAAGCTCTGTGCGCCAGATACTCCCTGGGCTTTTATATAAAACACCTCCGGCACAGGATAAAATTGCTATACTCGACAGTGAAAAACCAATATCTCTTACTTTCACAGAATCTTCAAAAAAAGCTTCAGATATAATTATGTCTCAAATCTGCGGAATAAGTCCGATTACAGCACGAGAAATCGTATGGAAAGCAACCGGCAGGACAGACACGCTATCTACCAATATACCTGATACAGAACGCCTGATTTTAGAAATTGAAGATTATAGAAAAAGAATACTTGCCGCTGATTTTTCGCCCTGTATTATTATCGAAAAGGCAACCGGACGCCTAATTGACTTTTCAGCATCCAAAATTATGCAATACAGCGAAGGTGCAGATGTAAAATACTATTCCTCCATCAGCGATATGATAGAGGATTTTTATAGTCTGCGCGATTTAAAAGAACGAATGAAACAAAAATCGGCTGATCTTGTTAAACACCTAAACTCCGGACTTGAGCGGCTGTCTAAAAAGATAATTATACAGCAGAAAACACTCTCACAAGCAGAAAACAAAGATAAATACAAAAAATATGCAGACCTTATTACTGCATCTGCATATTCTATTTCAAAAGGCGACAGTATCGCAGAAGTTACGGACTACTATGAGCCCAATTCGCCCGTCATTCAGATACCTCTCGACCCGCAGCTGTCACCTATACAAAATGCGCAAAAATATTACAAAAAATATACAAAGGCTAAAACAGCGGAAATTGAAACAAAAAAACAGCTTGATGCAAGCCTTGCTGACAAGGAATATCTTGAAAGCATGCTTGTCCTTGCCGAAAACTGTCTTGACCTTTCCGATATACAGGCAATCCGTTCAGAGCTTAGCGAACAAGGTTTTATTCGTCAACAAAAAAATAACAAGGCAAAACACAAAGAAAACAAGCAGCAAAAACCCCATCATTATATTTCTACTGACGGATTTGATATTTATATCGGGAAGAATAATCTTCAAAACGACTGGCTTACCCTTAAATTTGCAAACGCCTCTGACATTTGGTTTCATACAAAAAAAATCCACGGATCACACACCATAATAAAACTTGGTGTTAACAAAGACATACCACATGCAACTATGATAGAGGCGGCAGAACTTTGCGCATATTATTCTAAAGCAAGAGAATCGAATCAGGTCCCGGTCGATTATACAATAATTAAAAATGTAAAAAAGCCAAACGGCGCAAAACCCGGAATGGTTATATATGATGGTTATAACACAGTATATGTTACACCCAAGGCACACGATGAATTAAGAATAGATAACGCATAATAACAAAAGCCAGCCGCACTTTAAAAGCGGCTGGCTAAAATTATTTACTTACTTCAGAATATTATTTTTTAACATATAATACTCTGAAGCAGCTGTCAGAACAATGCCTGTTCCATGATCATCATTTATTGTAGTCGGTATATTGTAATAATAAGTTTTGTCCATAGAACACCCAGAACCCATACATACTCCGTAAATGTTTCCGTCTTTATCAATACTATTTTTCAGTATTCCTTCCCAAGCTTTATCAATATTATCAATATACGTTTTATCAATCCATTTATTCTTTACTCCGCGAGTAAGACCAAGCATAAACATCGCAGTACAGGACGTTTCATAATATGACCTGTAATCTGTTGAATCTAAAACCTGTCTCCACATCCCGTTTTCGCCCTGGAGAGCAACTATCCCTTTAACAAAATTTTTATATAATGCAAGTATTGCATCAGAATCTTCTCCTGCCTCCATAATCTGCAGCAGCTCCGTCAGAGTCCACATTACCCAGCCGTTGCCTCTGCCCCAAGCTACCATACTTTCAGTATTTTCATCAACAAAGAAAATATGCGAAAATATATTTTTATCTTTATTATAAAGCCTTTTATAAAATCCCTCAACTTGTTTTCTTACAAAATGATACCATTTTGCATCATTTTCGAACAATCCAAGCCTTGCTGCAAACGGACAGCTCATAAATAAATCATCTGCCCACATTGTTTTTACACGGTAAAACGTCCCGTCACTAAAACACGGCACATTATTCACCATACAATCTCTAAGCTCCTTAATCACCGGCTCAAGAAGTTTATTATTCGTATCAAAATATGAGTCTATAAAGTTCATACCCATTGTTCCGATATTATCCAATTCCTTAATATCAATAGTTCGCGGCATAAAAGGCGGCATAACATTTTTTGATGCATCAAACCGAACATAGTCAAGATATTTTGCCAAATAATGCATATTTTCGTTAAACAGATTCTCATACTCTTCTTTTTCCAGCGCCTGACCTGCTTTACGTATGCCGTAAAATCCCACCATCAATGCATAAAACCATTGACCGAAAAATACAGAATCTAAATGTATCCGAAGCTGGGAAGCATCACTAAACTCCCAAAAAATCCTTTCTCCTTTTTCATTAGTATATATTTTATCAAAATTCAATTCATGCTCCGGCGAGTGTTTTTTGTCTCCGTAAAACGGTCCTATACAAACAGCACTTACACCATGCTTTCTGTTACTTTTTAAAAACGGCAAATAATGCAAACCCTCGTCAATATCCGCATACCATTTCCCATTTGTATTTTCTGCCAGATACAGTACATCATCGTCCTTTTTAACTATATCCCCTTCACAGGCTTTCTTGCCGTTTATCCATATCTTACTGATTGTACCAATACTATTTTTTATAGTGTGTTCCTTTTTAGCTTTAGCGTATACATACGCCGCATCTCCTTTTGCATACAGTGTATAAAAATCAAAATGACAGCTTTCACTGCTCTTAGGATACTCATAAACTACCTTTTCGTTTTGTTCCCCTCTCTTATACAGCCTTGATACTGCAACCCCCTCTTCTCTAAAAAATCCGTCAATCGGAGGAGTTGTTGAGCATCTTGCTATATAATCATTTGCCCACATACCGGGATACGGACGTATTGAAATATTATACCTGCATCCAAATTCGCCGTTATGTTTTATACATTTAATTCTGACAAAATTCCTTTTTTCACTACTCACTTTAACCGGTATATTATAGCTGTCAGACCGAAATTCGGTTACACGGTCAGCAACTCCATTAACAAAGGAAAACACAAGCTCATCATTAAAATACAAACATAAATTTCCTGTTACATTTATAAAAATATCCTCAGCAGAATCAGTCAGTATTTCAAAATCTATGTACGCAAAATCTCCTTCGTCTGCGTCAGGATATAAAAAATTTAAATCAACCATGCAAAATCCAAGCACGTTTTCAAAACCTATTCCCTTTATCGGCTTATAGGTCGAATAATACACGTTTTTTTTAGGTCTTGTTTTAAGCATATTTTCTGCAACAATCCCGATTACTTTTTTTATATCCGTTTCTTTTCTGTACATTTCGCTGCCAATAGCAATTTTTTCGTTCATTCTTTTTTCCTCCACATACTGCTTCTCAATTTTTTTCAGGAAGTGTAACAGCCGTACCGCCGCTTTCTATTCCAAGCTCATTTACTCTTGCCTTTACTGTATTCTCATCAAAATCAACAGTCCAAGTATCAGAAAACCTGTCTGTACTTACAATAACCGCGGCGCAGGCTCTCATATTATCAAGCACAACCTTTTTCTTTTTATCTTCGCAAAATAGCACTATATCAACGCATAGTCCATCATCATTTTCTCTCACTTCATACTGTGGAGTATATTCACAAAACCCCAGTGCATCTACATGTATTTTTACAGAAAATCCCCGGTCTTTTACATTTATAGTTCCATTCTCCCACACCGGTACAGTTTCTCCGCAATATCCGAAAAAGAAAAATCTTATTCTTATATCTTCTGCAACAATTGTTTTATTTTGTATTTTATTAAAAACAAGGTGTTCATCGCCGCTGTCATTGGCAAAATGTATAGTAATAGTAGCGGTGCCATCTTTTTGCATACAGCTCATTTGTGCGGCAGTAAAGTCCCTGCCGTCATGAAGCACCCTCATCCACATATATCCTGGATTATCCCTATCCGAATCATAGCATATAACGTGCCCGCTTTGTTCCCAAAAATCACTCACCCCAAACGACCCAATGCGATACTCACGCGTTC
>CALXUL010000233.1 GCA_944391635.1 uncultured Clostridia bacterium
TTGCGAAAAATTTGAGGAAGGATATGTATTATAATGTCCAGACCTTTTCATTTGCAAGTATTGATAAATTTTCCGATGCAAGTATTGTAACGCGTCTTACTACCGACGTTACAAACCTGCAGATGGCATATCAAATGACAATCCGTATGGCAATCCGTGCACCGATTATGATGATTTTTTCTCTGGCAGCAGCGTTTTGGATTAATGCGGAGCTGTCGCTTATATTTATTGCAACCATGCCGATACTGGCAGTAGGATTGTGGCTTATAATGACAAATGCGCATCCGATTTTTGAAAAGGTATTCCATACATATGACCATTTGAACAATGTTGTACAGGAAAACCTGCGCGGTATACGTGTAGTTAAATCCTTTGTTAGGGAGGATTTTGAAGAGAAGAAGTTTAATGATGTATCGGATAGAATATATAAGCTGTTTTCAAAAGCTGAAAAGCTGCTCGCTTTCAATATGCCGCTTATGCAGTTTTGTATGTATGCGTGTATGCTGCTGATTTCCTGGTTTGGGGCGAGGCTAATAGTTTTAGGCGCAGGAGCAGAAGGTGCGCTTACTACCGGTGAGCTGATGAGTCTGATAAGCTATACTATGCAGATTCTAGGAAGCCTGATGGCAATTTCTATGGTATTTGTTATGATTACTATTTCCAGGGCTTCAGCAGAACGTATTGTTGAGATTTTAGACGAAAGAAGCGAGCTTCATAATCCGGAAAACCCGGTATATGAAGTAAAAGACGGGTCTATATCTTTTGAAAATGTATATTTTAGCTACTCAAAAAAACGCAGCAAATATGTGCTTGATAATATTAATATAGAAATAAAAGCCGGCGAAACGGTAGGTATTATCGGCGGAACCGGTTCATCAAAATCCAGTCTTGTGCAGCTTATACCGCGTCTTTATGATGTTACTGAAGGTTCAATAAAAGTTGGCGGCGTTGATGTTAGGGATTATGATATAGAGTCTTTAAGAGAAGAGGTTTCAATGGTATTGCAGAAAAATGCGCTGTTCTCGGGAACCATTAAAGAGAATCTCAGATGGGGCGATGAGAATGCAAGCGATGAGGATATTGTCCGTGTCTGCAAATACGCTCAGGCGGACGGGTTTATTAATGAAATGCCGGGCGGATATGATACATATATTGAACAGGGTGGAACTAACGTTTCAGGCGGACAAAAACAGAGACTTTGTATCGCGCGTGCGCTTTTGAAAAAGCCGAAAATATTGATACTTGACGATTCGACCAGTGCTGTCGATACCAAAACCGATGCACTTATCCGCCGTGCTTTTGCACAGGAAATACCTAATACCACAAAGATAATAATTGCACAGCGTATATCATCGGTTCAGGATGCAGATAAAATAATCGTTTTAGATGACGGAAAAATCAGTGCATTCGGAAATCATCAAGAGCTCCTTGAAAAAAGTGAGATTTACCGCGAAATTTATACATCTCAGCAGAAAGGGGGCTTGGGCGATGAATAGACCAATGAATAGAGGTATGCACAGAAAAGCAAACTTAAAGGATTTGGATAAAAAGACGGTCAAGCGGCTGTTCTCGTATATAGGGCAGTATAAATTCCGGCTGGTGTTTGTGTTAATCTGCATAATTATCGGTGCGGCAGCAAATGTTATGTCTTCATTATTCCTGCGCACGCTGATAGATGATTATATCGCCCCGCTTTTAATTGATTCCTCAGCGGATTTTTCAGGGCTTTTGAGTGCGATTGGGACAATGAGTATAATATTTGCTGCGGGGATTGTTGCAACCTATCTTTATAACAGGACAATGGTTGTTGTGGCGCAGGGTACTCTTAAAAAAATTCGTGATGATATGTTTGAACATATGCAGACCCTGCCGATAAAATATTTCGATACACATACACACGGCGAAGTGATGAGTTTTTACACTAATGATACCGATACGCTGCGCCAGATGATTGCACAGAGTATTCCGCAGGTTGTTTCATCAATTATGACAGTTGTTACGGTACTTGTCGCAATGCTTAGTGTTAGTATATGGCTTACATTATTCGTTATTCTTTGTGTTGTTGCAATGATATTCGTAATCCGGAATATATCATCAAAGAGCAGTTCTTTCTTTGTTCATCAGCAAAGAGCGCTTGCAGATGTGAACGGATACATTGAGGAAATGATAAACGGGCAGAGGGTAATAAAGGTATTCTGCCACGAAGAAAAGGCAAAAGAGGGTTTTGACAAGAAGAACGAAACGCTCTGTAAAAATGCGACAGAAGCGAATAAATTTGCTAATATCCTAATGCCGATTGTCAATAATATGGGATATATCTTATATGTATTGATAGCAATAGTAGGAGGAGCGATGGCAGTAAACGGGGTATGGAATATAAGCCTTACCGCAACGGGTGCGCTGACACTGGGTATGATAGCGTCATTCCTGCAGCTTTCAAGAAGCTTTATAATGCCGATAAGCCAGGTATCGCAGCAACTTGCATCTGTGGTAATGGCATTTGCCGGAGCAGAGCGTATTTTCAGTTTGATTGACGAGGAATCCGAACAAGACAGCGGATACGTTACACTTGTTAATGCAACCAAGAAAAACGGCGTTCTTGAGGAAACCGAAGAAAGTACCGGGATGTGGGCTTGGAAACATCCGCATTCAGACGGAAGTATTACATACACAGAACTGCGCGGTGAAGTGGAGCTTGATGACGTTGATTTCGGATATGAGGAAGATAAGCTGGTACTGCATAATATAACGCTTTATGCAAAATGCGGTCAGAAAATAGCCTTTGTGGGCGCGACAGGAGCAGGTAAAACGACTATTACTAATCTTATTAACCGTTTCTATGATATTGCAGACGGTAAGATACGCTATGACGGCATAAACATCAATAAGATAAAGAAACCTGATTTAAGACGTTCACTGGGTGTGGTGCTTCAGGATGTAAATTTATTTACCGGCACTGTCATGGAAAATATCCGATACGGCAGACCAACCGCAACGGATGAGGAATGTATTGCAGCGGCAAAACTTGCTAATGCTGACGGATTTATCAGGATGCTTCCTGACGGCTATAATACAATGCTTGAAGGCGATGGAAGCGGGCTTTCGCAAGGGCAAAGACAGCTTATATCAATTGCCAGAGCGGCTGTTGCAGACCCGCCGGTAATGATTCTTGACGAGGCTACATCTTCGGTAGATACACGTACAGAATCTATTGTACAGCGCGGAATGGATGGGTTAATGATGGGACGTACGGTATTTGTTATAGCCCACCGCTTATCAACAGTAAGAAATTCAGACGTTATTATGGTATTAGACCACGGACGTATTGTTGAGCGCGGAAGTCATGATGAGCTTATAGCTCAAAAAGGCAGATACTATCAGCTTTATACCGGAGCGTTTGAGCTTGAATAAAATATAGTAAAATAAATAGCCCCGTCTGCAGCATATGCCATAGACGGGGCGCGGAATGTGTTTCTGCGTTGCCGGACGCTGGAGAGTGAAGTTATTTCTGCATTTTGCAGTATATGACTGCGCGGACGTATTAAAAAACCAAATATGGGAAAAGCAAAAAAACGGAGCTGATTTTCGGATAAAATCAGCTCCATTTTTATTTTAATAAATCATCAATAATGATTTTTTATTACTTGATTGCAAAAAAACGGTTTTTTCAACAGTCTTAGTCCGGTTTGTACTAAATATTTTTTTATTTAATCAGTCTTTTGATTTAATAGTGTCAAGTTTTGTTCTCTTTATGTAGAAATATATTATTACACAAACAACTGTAGCAACAATCTCTGAAATAGGAATTGCAGCCCAAACGGCAGGATAACCCCATAACCGTTTTAGAATATATGCAGCAGGAAGTATGACCGCAAGCTGACGTATAATTGAAATTATCATACTGAAAGATGCCGCTTCGACCGATTGGTAAAGTGAAATAAGTATGATGCAGAACCCTGCAAAACAGAAGCCGATAGGAAATATCCGCATTGCGGGAATACCCATATCATACATCGTAGAATCAGCATTAAACATATTAAGGAAAAATTTCGGGAATATGATAATAAGAGCTGTGCCTATTGCCATCATAGCTACTGAAATTATCATACCGGTACGCATTGCGGTAAAGATACGCTGGCGTTTTCTTGCTCCGTAATTATATGCAAAGATAGGTATGAGTGCGTTGGACAGTCCGAATACCGGCATAAAGGTAAAGCTGTTGATTTTAAAGTATATGCCGAATATTGAAATGGCAGTATCATCGCCAAGGATTTTGTTCATACCAACCGTCATAATACTGGTTATAGACTGCATAATGATTGCAGGAATGCCTACGCGGTAAATATCGACTATAACATCCAAGCTGGGCTTGAAATGTTTGAAACTCATTTTAACCTCGTGGTTTAAGCGGTGATTAAGATAGAAAGCAAGAACCATTGCAAACCACTGTCCGGCAACAGTTGCGATTGCCGCGCCGGCAACGCCAAGTTTCGGTGCGCCTAAAAGCCCGAATATCAGGATTGGGTCGAGGATAATGTTAATAACTGCGCCCGTCATTTGCGAAACCATACTGAGGTGGGTTTTGCCGGTAGCCTGGAGCAGTTTTTCAGCAACAATCTGCATAAATACTCCAAGAGAGAATACCGTACAGATAAACATATAATCTCTGCCCATTTGAATAGTTGCGGGGGTGCTTGTGAAGAATGTAAAGAATTTTTCCGACATCAGCCCGCCGATTATTGCAACGACAATAGTTGATAATACTGCAAGAAAAATTCCGTTTTCCGCAGCTTTGTTTGCATCTTCAAATCTTTTTTCTCCCAGTCTTCTTGAGAGCAGAGAGTTGATACCTACTCCGGTTCCGGAAGCAAGAGCAATCATAAGCGACTGTACCGGAAAACATAACGATACCGCGGTAAGACCATCACGGCTGTACTGTGCAACGAAAATTGAATCGACTATGTTGTACAAAGCCTGTATCAGCATTGAAATCATCATCGGCACAGCCATTGTTACTAAAAGCTTGTTGACGTTCATCACGCCCATTTTGTTTTCTTCCATTTTTTCGCCTTTCTTTTCCATATAATAACTTTATTCCAAATAATTATTATAACTTAAATTTCAAAAACAGTCAAGCACTGCAATTTTAATTTTGCAAAAAACTGTTATTCTTAATAAAAGCAGGTTTTGTAAGAGGTATTACAATTGACAAATTGGGCATATTGTGGTATTCTTTTTTTATTGATAACAGGGAAAAAAGGAGGTGCAGCCAAGGTGCAGATTAAGATAAGCGATGGGGCAGAATCAGTGCTTGATAGGCTGCATCGTAAAGGTTATGAGGCATATATAGCAGGCGGAGCGGTGCGGGATTGTGTTATGGGCAAAACGCCGCATGATTATGATATAGCAACCAGCGCCAGACCGGATGAGGTAAAAAAGATTTTTAAAAAGGTTATTGATACCGGCATAGCCCATGGCACTGTCACGGTAATTGAGGGCGGCAGCGGTTATGAAATAACAACGTTCAGAAAGGAAGGCGGATATTCAGACAGCCGCCATCCGGATAGTGTGGAGTTTGTGGGTAGCATCAGAGATGACCTCGAGCGCCGGGATTTTACAATAAACGCGATGTGTTATTCTCCGCAGACCGGTGTTATTGATTATTTCGGTGGTATTGAAGATATAAAAGCTGGGATTGTGCGCGCAGTGGGCGAGGCGAAAAGGCGGTTTGGCGAGGATGCGCTAAGAATGCTAAGGGCTGTAAGATTTTGCGCGGCGCTGGGTTTTAAATTGGAAGATTCTACAGCCGCGGCAATAAAGAGCTGTGCGCCGCTTATAAAGAGAGTAAGCTCGGAGCGGCTTTTGGGCGAACTTAATAAAATTCTGATTTCCGACCATCCCGATGCGGTAGCACTTTTACATGAGCTTGGGCTTATGCGGTATATTTTGCCGGAACTTGAGGTCTGTTTTAGTACACCTCAGAAGAATAAATACCATATCTATAATGTGGGCGACCATATTATTTGCGCTACTGCTGCGGCAGAAAAGGATTTAATATTACGCTGGGCGGCATTGCTGCATGATATAGGAAAGCCCGCCTGCATAAGTACCGACTCAAATGGGATAATACACTTTTACGGACATCACAAAGAAAGTGCAGCAATGGCAAAGGATATCCTTTACCGCCTGCATATGGACCATGACAGTATACGTGATATACTTTTACTGATAGAAAATCATGATGTAAGAATTGAGGCTTCGCCGCCTGCGGTAAAGCGAATGCTTGCAAAGCTGGGAGATAAGCTGTTTTTGAAGCTTTTAAGCCTTCAGATAGCCGATAACCGCGCAAAAGACGGGAAATATTTTGCTGAAAAGCAAAAAAGAATAGACGAGGTTCGCGCGGTATACGAGGATATCGTTGCGGAAGGACAGCCGTATTTGCTGTCGGATTTGGTTATAAACGGCAGAGATCTTATCAAGATAGGATTTAAGGCGGGCAGAGAGATAGGGGATACTTTGAAACTGCTTTTAGGCGAGGGGGTTATAAGCTCCGAACTTAATAATCGCGACTATCTTTTAAGTCGAGCGCGAGAATTTCGGAATAAATACAGCCAGAAGGGGGAATAGAAGTGAATGGTGATAAAAGGGGAAATATTTTTAAGATATTAGCAATAGGCGCTGCGGCAAGTGCCGCTGCCGCCGCGGGCGTTGCTGCAGCGCGGCATCATAAGAAGAAAAAAATACAGCGCATGCTTATTTCGGAACAGGCACAGTCACGAAAACGCAAAGCGTATTTTATTGGCTCAGGTCTTGAAAATCTTGCTGGCGCATTATATCTGATACGTGATGGGAATTTTGTCGGCGAGAATATATACATAATCGAGCCGTCAACTATTGTAGGCGGCGAATATTACGCTGCCGGAAATGCTGATACCGGATATATAATAAGAAGCGGCGCCCAAATATTTAAAAATGCAAGCGGAAATCTGATGGATTTACTGGCATCTGTGCCATCTCTTCGTGCGCCGGATATAAGCGTAGGAGAGGATATTATCACATATAATGATGCACATAAAAATGCGTCAAGAGCAAGACTCTTCGGCGAGGAGGGAATTATTCAGCTTGCGTCCTTGGGGCTTGGCAAGGCTGAGAGAAAAGCATTCTTTTCACTTATTACCAAAAAAGGTGATATAGAAAATAAAACGATAGAAGAATATTTTGCCGCAGTACCCGAATTTTTTGATACAAAGCTGTGGGCAGTTTTGGAGTCGGATTTCAAACTCAGCAAAAAAAGCGCGGCGTCCTGCTTTAGTTTTGCATTGATACAGAATCTTTCAGAGCTTTTGCATATAGAAACGCACGATATGATAACAACGCCGGTGTTTAATATGTATGAGAGTGTAATACTGCCCATAAAGGCATATCTTGAGCGGTGCGGCGTGAATTTTATGGTAAAATGCCGGCTTTGTGATATTGAGGAGGAGTCGGGGAGAATTTCGGCTTTGCTTTTGAATGATAACGGAGCGCGCAAAAAGATTTACCTTGATAATAATGATTTATGCTTTATCAGCTGCGGATGTACAAGCGACGGTACTGTATGCGGAGATATTGACAATCCGCCGCCGGTGCCGGACGAACAGGCGGACAGCATTGAGGTTATGAATATTCTTGCAAACCATTTTCCTGAAACCGAAGGACTGGTTGGGTTTATGTCGTCACCTGCGGTTACAGCCACAGGCGAGCTTACCGTAACGCTTAACTCCAACCTGTTTATGAGTCTGTTGGAAAACTATACGTCAACGCCGCTTGGTGCGGATGCTTTTATCACGATAAAGGATTCACCCTGGGTATATAGCCTTGATACATCTGTGCAGCCGCGGACGTGGGGAAAAGTGTTTGTGCTGCGTGCGGTTTCGCTTGCGCCATATGAGCCGGGCAGGTTTGTTAAGAAGCCTATGACTGAATCAAATGGCACCGAGGCGCTGTATGAGCTGGTATGTGCGCTTCAGATGCAGAAATATTGGGATGAGATAGCCGAAACGGTAGTAAATGCAGTAGTATGTATCCAGCCGTACGCACTGGCTCCGACTCTTCCGGGCGAAAAAGCACCCATTATACCGGAAAATTGCGAAAATCTGGCACTTACCGGACGGTTTTGCAATGTCGAGGGTGAGAATGTGCTGTCGGCAGAATATGCGGTTAAGTCTGCGCGAATTGCGGTGTATACGCTGATTCGGTGTATGCGAAAGATAAAATCTGCGCCGGGGGCGGGGCTTTCGGTATATGCACGCGTCCTGCGCCGTATAAACCGGTGAAATTTTATATTTATTAGAAGAAGGGTTTTAAAATGAAAATATATGAAGGGTATAAATATGTAGACGGAGGAGTATGTGCGGCGGCAGGATTTCGTGCAAATGGGATAAACTGCGGACTTAACCCGGATAAAAACAAGCCGGATATTTGTATAATTGTATCGGACACGCCCTGCCGGAGCGCAGCTGTATATACACAGAATAAAGTAAAAGGCGCGCCGATTATCGTTACAAAACGGCATCTTGAAAAGACCGGCGGCATTTCGCGCGCGGTTATTGCCAATTCTAAAAATGCAAATACCTGTAATGCTGACGGTGAGGAAAAAGCTGAGCGTATGTGCGGGCTTTTAGCATCCAAACTCGGAATACCGGCAGATGAGGTCATAGTAGCGTCTACCGGGGTAATAGGTCAGATACTTAATATTAAACCGATTGAAGATAATATGGATAGGCTTTTTGCGGGACTTAGCAGTACGGGCAACGAGAGTGCGGCGCGTGCGATTATGACTACCGATACGGTAAAAAAAGAGGTTGCGGTTGAGTTTGAAATAAACGGCAGAATATGCCATGTCGGCGGAATGGCAAAGGGCAGCGGGATGATTCATCCGAATATGGCAACGACGCTTAATTTTATAACAACCGATATAACTATTGCTCAAAAACAGCTCCAGAGCGCGCTTAGTGAAATCACAAAGATAACATATAATTGCTTGTCGGTGGATAAGGATACATCTACCAATGATATGGTCTGCGTACTTGCAAACGGCAAGGCGGGTACGGAAGAAATAACCGGCGGACAAGAGTACGAGATATTTAAGAAAGCCCTTTATATAGTTATGAGCGAGATGACCAAGATGCTTGCCAAGGACGGCGAGGGCGCAACCAAGATGATAGAATGTAGCTGCATGTCGGCGCCGTCGCAGGATACGGCAATTATTGTTGCAAAAAGCGTGGTATGTTCACCGTTGTTTAAATGTGCGGTGTTCGGCGAGGACGCGAACTGGGGACGGATATTGTGCGCTGTGGGTTATGCGCCGGCAGAGTTTGATATTAATAAGGTGGATGTGGATATAGCATCAAAGAATGGGAGCGTTAGTGTATGCCGGGGCGGTTTCGGCGTAGAGTTTTCGGAGGATGAGGCGAAGAAAGTTTTAGAAGCGGATGAGATATACGTTAATATCCGCCTTAACCAGGGTGAGTGTGAAGCAAAGGCTTGGGGCTGTGATTTAACATATGATTATGTAAAAATAAACGGAGATTACCGTTCATAATGGTAAAAAGCGTATGCCGGAGGATTTTCCGGTACATGCTTTTTGATTTTGAAAAGGGGATTATACTCGGTACATTCTGATATGACGCATGAAAAAGGAAGTGTTTTTTGCAAATGGATTCAAATAATAATTTTCTTGCAACCGAGCCGGTAGGCAGGCTTTTAATAAAGCTTGCAATCCCGACGGTAACAGCTCAGATAATAAATATGCTTTATAATATAGTGGACCGTATCTATATAGGTCATATCCCGGATAGCGGCGGGCTTGCGCTGACCGGTGTTGGGGTATGTATGCCGCTTATAATGATTGTGTCAGCGTTTGCTGCGTTGGTCGGATACGGCGGCGGACCTAAGGCGTCTATTTTTATGGGGCAGGGTAATAATGCTGCCGCAGAAAAGACGCTTGGCAACTGTTTTTTTGCCCAGATTGTTATATCGGTTCTGCTTACAGCCGCATTGCTTTTAGGGAACAGGGATTTTCTTATGGCGTTTGGTGCAAGTGAAAATACTATCGGATATGCGGTTGATTATATGAATATCTATGCCATAGGTACTATATTTGTGCAGCTGACGCTTGGTATGAATGTTTTTATAACAGCGCAAGGGTTTGCAAAAACCGGGATGCTGTCAGTTTTAATCGGCGCGGTATTAAATATACTGCTTGACCCGCTGTTTATTTTCGCATTTGGAATGGGAGTAAAGGGCGCTGCGCTTGCTACCATTATTTCACAGGCGGCGTCTTGCGTATGGGTAGTCGCGTTTCTTTTGGGAAAAAGGACTATTTTAAAAATTAGATTTAAAAATATGCGCCCGTATGCAAAGGTGTTGCTGCCGTGTCTTGCACTTGGATTATCCAATTTTGTAATGCAGGCAAGTGAAAGCGTAATTTCGATATGCTTTAACTCATCGCTGCTTGAATACGGCGGTGACATTGCGGTAGGCTCAATGACAATATTAACCAGCGTTATGCAGTTTGCTTCGCTTCCGACACACGGTCTGGGACAGGGCGCACAGCCTATTATCAGCTATAATTATGGGGCTGGAAATGATAAAAGAGTGAAAAAAGCCTTTAAGCTGCTCTTAATATCGTCTTTAAGCTATACTTTTGTACTTTGGCTTTTTGTTATGCTGTTTCCGGAAGGATTTGCGGCAATGTTTACGGCAAATGAGGAGCTGATTGAATTTACGGCTCCGGCGCTTAGGGTATATCTTGCGTGTATAATAATTTTCGGCATACAAATGGCATGTCAGATGACCTTTACGGCGCTTGGAAATGCAAAGTCGGCGATTGCGGTAGCAGTTATGCGAAAATTTATATTACTTATACCTCTAATTTATATTATGCCGCAAATTATTAAATCCAATCAGACTTTTGCAGTATATTTAGCAGAACCGATTGCAGACTTTTTATCGGTATGTTTTGCATGTACACTGTTTAGCTTCCAGTTTAGAAAAGCACTGCGTTTAATGAAAAAAACCGAAAAACAGGCATAATTCTTTGAATATTCCCGCCGGTTTAGGGCATAATAAGCTCTGGAAGGAGGGAAATGAAGAATGAATTGTAAACCTAATGAATGTATTAAATGTACTGTTTCAGAATGTAAGCATCATTGTAAACAGCAGGATTATTGCTCTTTAAGCGCAATAACCATCGGAACTCACGAAGCAAACCCGACTATGGATCAGTGTACTGACTGTAAATCATTTGAGTTGGGTTGATTCCCCCTACCAAAAGCGGCAGACAATAAAGTCTGCCGCTTTAGTTTGTAGGTTATGACAGGCATAAGAGGCAGGAAAATAAGAAAAGCAGGCGTCCGATCTTTATTTTTTAATAAGAGCGGCGTTTGCTTTTTTTGCATGTAAGAATAAAAACTGTTGCCGCAGAATATGTGGTTTGTTTTGGATAAAAGAGAAATTGTACTCTAAAAATATCTAACAACAAAAAAACAGCAAAAAGCGATATTTGACTTTTTGCTGTTTTTGGCAGTGCGGTATGTAAAAAATAACTTAATAACCGAAAACCCCGGTGAGGCTGTCATCATCCTCAATCCATTCGGTAACGTCAACAACGCGGTAATCATCAGGAGTATCCCGGATAACAACTTCCTTGATGCCGGCATTTATAACCATTCTCTTGCACATAGCGCAGCAGCAGCTATTTGCCACAATAGAACCGTCCGATGCCTCAAGCCCCACAAGATACAGCGATGCGCCAAGCATCTCTTTTCGTGACGCCGAGATAATCGCGTTTGCCTCTGCATGTACGCTCCTGCACATTTCGTAACGTTCGCCGCGGGGAATATTAAGCTCCATCCTCACACATTTGCCGAGGTCAGAACAGTTCTTGCGCCCGCGCGGCGCGCCGACATATCCGGTTGATACGATTTCGTCGTTGTTAACAATGATTGCGCCGTAGTTGCGTCTAAGACATGTGCCGCGCTCTGCGACCGTTTGGGCAATGTCCAGGTAATAATTTCTTTTATCGCGTCTTTGCATATGTAACAGCTCCCTTTTATCGTAGTTTATTATAATAATCCAGCGACCGGAAAGAATGTTCCAGCTGCCGGCAAATATATTTTTCTGAAAGATCCGAGAGTATAGAAGTCGTTTTTTTATCGGTGCAAAAAGAGAAGATTTTTTTAGAATCAGCGGATAGGATATAATTTAACGCCTCCATAGGTGCGCCGGCGATTTTAAAGCTTGCCGGACGGCGGCAATTTGCACAAAGCACGCCCTGGCAGTCTATATCAAAGTACTCCAAATTCTCCAGGCTTCCGCAGACAGCGCAAGCGTCTGTCGCGGGTCTGTATCCGACTAAAGATGCAAGTCTCAGTTCATAAACCATCTTTGCAGTTTCACAGCTCACACCGTTATAACACATCGCATACAGGGTATTTAAAAGCAGGCTTAAGACTTCTTTGTCGGGATTATTAACCCCAATTGCATTTTGGGCAAGGTCGGAAAAATACACTGCCGCGGCAAGCTTTACTATATCCTCGGACAGAGGAAAAAATCCTTCGCGTACCAGAGAATCTTCGATTCGGAAACGGTCCTTTGTGCTTTCAGACAAAATGAGTTCACACCAGGAAAATTCACGCGTTGACGAACCGAGGCTTTTTTTTCTGCCCCTTGCCCCAAAGCTCGGCGCGGAGATTATACCCAAATCCGCGGTAAAGATACTCACCATACGGTTTGCCTCACCGTAGTTTCTGGCGCTCAGTATCAATCCGTTCGTCTTTATGCTCTCCATTTATACCGCTCCCAAATACCTGTTTTTCTCCTGTTTTATATAAAAGATATGCGTCTATATCCCCTGTTTTAGAAAATATTTCCCAGCTTGTGTCATAAATATTCAATTAAAGTCACCCTTTCATACTGTCGTTTAATGATAGGGTTCGACTTTTTTCGATTTATTATTCTCCGCTTTGGACAAAACCAAAATTTTTCAGAAGATAATTATTATTCCGCCAATCTTTTTTTACACGTACCCAAAGCTCCAAATACACTTTAGTATCTAACATCTTTTCAATATCAGCCCTTGCCATAGCGCCGATACGTTTTAGCATTTCGCCGCCTTTGCCGATTATTATACCTTTATGGGTATCCTTTTCGCAGTAAATCACAGCGTTTATAGTTGTAATATCCGGCTTCTGCTTCATTCTTTCAATTTCTATTGCAACCCCGTGGGGAACTTCTTTATCCAGAAGCCAAAGCATTTTTTCACGGATTATTTCCGCTGCAAGCTGCTTTTCCGGCTGGTCTGTTATCATATCGTCATAGTAATATTGCGGCCCCGGCTCAAGCAGGGATTTTATCTCATCGAGTAAAATTTTTATCCCATCGCCGTTTTTAGCGCTTACCGGCACAATCGCTTCAAATTCATTAAGGTTCGAGTAATCCGCAATAAGCGGCAAAAGCTCTTCTTTTTTTATTAAATCTACCTTGTTTATAACCAGAATACATTTTGTTTTTTGCCGGCTGATATTTTCGGCAATCATTCTTTCGGTGTCCTGCACTGACGATAATGCATCTACCACCATAATAATCAAATCAACATCATTCATTGACTCGTTTGCGGTACGTACCATCATCTCGCCGAGCTGATTATGCGGTTTATGAATTCCCGGCGTATCGGTAAATACAATCTGGCATTCTTCGTCGTTGTATATTGCTAAAATTTTATTGCGTGTAGTCTGGGGCTTGTCCGAAATAATTGCTATTTTCTGCCCGACAACTGCATTTAAAAGAGGCGATTTGCCGACGTTGGGCATACCTATTATTGCCGCAAACCCCGACTTGAAGTTTTTATCCATATATTTACTCCTTGTATTATCGTGTGATACCTAAATCGTTTAGTATTTGCTCCTGTTTTTTAAACATTAATTTTTCTTCCGCCTCGCTGTTTTCGTGGTCATAGCCTAAGAGATGAAGCATAGAGTGTACAGTAAGAAACGCCATCTCGCGAAGGAAACCGTGACCGTATTCTGCGGCTTGGGCGGCTGCGCGCTCGGCGCTTATTACTATATCGCCAAGCATTATAAAGCCTTCATCCATATCATAATCGAAATCTATCATATTTCTTTCATTGTCAAATTCAAGCATTGGGAAGGACAGAACATCAGTCGGGCGGTCTATGCCGCGCTCTTGGAGATTAAGGCGGTGTATTTCGTTATCGTCGGTGATGGTTAGGCTGATTTCGGCGTCCAAACCAAAGTTTTCGGTCTGGAGAGTATGTTCTATTGTTTTTTCCATTGCCTTTTTAACTTCTTCTGGTATTTCTTCTTTCTCTTGTTCGTTCTCTATCCACAGCCGTATCATTTTTCTTCTTTTTCTCCTGTTCAATATCGTATTTTTCATAGGCTTTTATTATTTTCATAACAAGCGGATGGCGCACGACATCCTTTTCGGTAAGAATCGAAAAGGCAATATCATCAATGCCTTTTAGTATGCGCATTGCCTCTTTAAGCCCCGACTTTTTGCCTCCGGGCAGGTCAATCTGCGTAATGTCACCGGTTACTATTGCCTTTGAGCCGAAACCTATTCTGGTTAAAAACATTTTCATCTGTTCAGGTGTGGTATTTTGCGCCTCGTCAAGTATTATAAACGCGTTATCAAGAGTTCTGCCGCGCATGTATGCAAGCGGCGCAACTTCGATAGTGCCTTTTTCAAGATATTTAGCAAAGGTTTCCGCGCCGAGCATTTCATACATTCCGTCATAAAGCGGTCTTAAGTACGGGTCAACTTTATTTTGCAGGTCACCGGGCAGAAATCCCAGTTTTTCGCCGGCTTCGACGGCGGGGCGGGTAAGGATAATCCGCGCTACTTCCTTGCTCCGAAGTGCTGTCACAGCGCGCGCTACCGCAAGGTAGGTTTTGCCGGTTCCGGCAGGTCCCACACCGAAAACTATTGTATTCTCGCGCATTGCTTCAACGTATTTTTTCTGCCCAAGGGTTCTTGTTTTTATGGGATTGCCACGGGTATTTACCGCGATACAGTCATCGCCTAAAAGTTTTAAGTCAAATCCGCCGTTTTCCTGTACCATTGTA
>CALXUL010000234.1 GCA_944391635.1 uncultured Clostridia bacterium
CGGATACCGGAGAACAGGCACTTGAAATAACTGAGGCATTGGTGCGGAGCAACGCGCTTGATGTTATAGTTATTGATTCAGTCGCAGCACTCGTTCCGAAATCAGAAATAGAAGGCGAAATGGGCGATTCTCATGTCGGACTGCTTGCAAGACTCATGTCTCAGGCACTAAGAAAACTTACCGGCATAACTGCAAAAACAGGAACAGCTGTTATTTTTATAAATCAGCTGCGTGAAAAAGTCGGAGTAATGTACGGAAATCCCGAAACTACTCCCGGCGGCAGGGCTCTGAAGTTTTTTGCATCGGTTAGACTTGATGTAAGAAGACAGGAGCAGATTAAAAACGGTACAGAAGTTGTTGGTAACAAGACAAGAGTACGTGTTGTTAAAAACAAAGTTGCCCCACCTTTTAAGGAAGCTGAATTTGACATTATGTATGGCGAAGGCATCTCAAAACTTGGTAATATCCTTGATGTTGCTGTGAGTCTTGATATAATAAAAAAATCCGGTGCATGGTTTTCTTATGAGGGAGAACGTCTTGGTCAGGGACGTGATAATATAAAGAAATATATGGAAGAACATCCGGAGTTTGCTGACCTTATCGACCATAAAGTTCGGCTTGCTTTAGGTATGGAAAAGCAAGAAAATTCAATGGTTGAAATTGACGAAAATAAGGAATAATCAAATTTAGAATAGTAAAACTTAAATAAATATTTAAGATTTTTTTATAAACTATTGACGTTTAGAGGAAAAAATAGTATTATATTATTATTACATAAATTTATGGAAGAACTTTAACAGGGGGATTTCAATATGTTTTCTAAAGAGGTAGAGGTTCAGAATCAAGTGGGATTGCATGCAAGACCTGCAACTTTCTTTATCCAAAAAGCCAATGAATTTAAGTCCAGTATCTGGGTTGAGAAGGACGAACGTAAGGTTAATGCAAAAAGTCTGCTTGGAGTTTTATCTCTTGGCATAACCAAGGGTACTACCATTAATATTATCGCAGACGGTATTGATGAAGAAGAAGCTGTCACAACGCTTGTTAATTTAATTGCTTCCAATTTTACTGAGTAATCTTATTAAAATCGGGGTAAATAACTCTACTGCTTTTTAGTAGAGTTATTTTTATCTTGTTAAATAAAAACCTGGAGGACTTTTGATGAGCGGATTCGATTTTGAGGGTGAATTAGCACGATTACCGGAAAAGCCGGGTGTTTATATAATGCATTCGGAAGATAATACCGTAATATATGTAGGAAAAGCAAAAATCCTAAAAAACCGTGTTAGGCAGTATTTCCGCAATAATTCCGGTCATACGCCCAAAGTCCGTGCAATGGTTTCTAAAGTTGCATATTTTGAGTATATTATTACCGACTCCGAGATAGAAGCTCTTGTTTTGGAGTGCAATTTAATAAAAAAATATCGTCCTAAATATAATATACTATTAAAGGATGATAAACAATATCCGTATATAAAAGTTACCGTAAATCAGCCGTATCCAAAGCTGATGATGACCAGAACATTAAGAGATGATGGTGCGAGGTATTTTGGTCCATATTCAGGTGGTGGAACAGTAAAAAATGTGATTGGGCTTGCGCGCTCGATTTTTAAACCGCCTACCTGTACAAGAAAGTTTCCGGAGGATATTGGAAAAGGTCGCCCATGTCTTAACTATCATATTAAAACCTGTTTTGCGCCCTGTACGGGAAGAGTATCCCAAGAAGAATACCGCAATGTCTTTTTTGCAATATGTGATTTTTTAAGCGGAAATCATAAAAAGCTGCTTGATGACCTGACACAGCAGATGAAAGATGCGTCTGCTAAGATGGAGTATGAACGTGCGGCTGATCTTCGTGATAAAATTAATGCTATACAGCGTCTTGATGAAAAACAAAAAATTGTAAATTCTGAGCATATAAGCGATCTTGATATAATTGCTGCTGCAATAACCGGTGATAATGCGTTTTGTGAGGTGTTTTTTGTAAGAGCAGGTAAAATGATGGGGCGGGAGAATTTTCAGCTTACCGGCGCATCTTCAACTCCAAAAGAAGAAATAATGTCAGACTTTTTAAAACAGTTTTATGAAAATGCGCAATATATACCTCCGGAGATATTAACTGATTGCAAGGCGTCTGACGCAGATGTTATTCAAGACTGGCTATGTGAGAGCAGAGGCAAGAAGGTAGTTATACACGCACCCGTCCGAGGCGAGAAGAAAAAAATAGTTGACATGGTTTTGAAAAACGCACAGACGGCGGCGGAAAACTATCTTGTATCTCAGCAAAGAGATTATCAGAAAAAGAATGTGCTTTATGATTTAGCGAAGGCGGCAGGACTTTCCGGTCCGCCCGTTTATATAGAGGCATATGATATTTCTAACACTGCCGGAGAAAATAATGTCGGCTCTATGGTTGTGTTTAAAAATGGGAAACCTGCTCGTAGCAGATACCGAAGTTTTGATATAAAATCGTTTGAGGGTGCAAATGACCTAAAAGCAATGCAGGAAGTATTGTACCGAAGATTTAAGCACGCATACGATGAACAAGCTCAAGTAGATGAAGGCAAGCTTGAGCCGGAGAAAGCTAAATTCTTGCCGTTTCCTGACTTGATACTGATAGATGGCGGCTCGCTGCATCTTGCGGCAGCTCAGGAAATGTTAGATATGATGAGTTTAGAAATTCCGGCATTTGGAATGGTAAAGAATGACAAGCATAGGACAAGAGCACTTGTTTCTAAGGACGGAGAACTTGAGCTTTCGCCAACCGGCAGTGTTTTTAAACTTATAACCTCAATACAGGATGAGGCACACAGAAGCGCTATAACACATCATAGAAATAAACGAACTAAAGCTATAAAATCTTCTGAACTTGATAAAATAGATGGCGTGGGTGAAAAAAAACGTGCAGCTTTATTAAAACACTTCAAGTCTATTAAAGCAATAGCTGAGGCGGGTAAAGATGAACTTTTAAAAGTCGGAATTGATAAAAGAACGGCAGATAATATTATTAAATATTTTAACGGGAAGTGATAGCTTTGTTTGTGTTAAGAACAAAAGGTGATGTTAAATACTTTACTATTCATTCTTTTGATAAATCAAATCTCGTAAAACACTGTTTTACTACACGATGCGGCGGTGTAAGCCAGGGAGAATGGGAAAGCATGAACCTCCGTATCAATTGTGGGGATAAAAGAGAGAACATTTTAAAAAATTATGAAATTATATCCGAGACAATAGGTGTTAATGTAAAAAGTCTTGTGCTGTCAAAGCAAATCCATAAGACGGACATAGTTGATGTTGATAAGAATGATTGTGGAAACGGACTTTTTTATGATAATAAATTTGATAGCGCTGATGCGCTTGTAACCAATCAAAAAGGCGTAACATTAGTAACTTTTTATGCTGATTGTGTGCCGGTGTTTCTTCTTGATACAAAAAGGGAAGTTTTAGCACTTATACACTCGGGCTGGAGGGGTACGTATGATGAAATAACCCCAAAAACAATAAAGCATATGATAGATAAATATAATTCAAATCCAAATGACATTATTGCTGCAATCGGGCCTTGTATACGTCAGTGCCATTTTCAGGTAGGAGAGGATATTGCCAAGCTTTTTGCTCAAAAATATACTAAAAAAATAGTGATACAAAGTTCTGGGAAATTTTACATTGACTTGCCAGGTTGTATAAATATGCAGTTAACTTCAATGGGTGTTGTGCCAGATAACATTACCGATGCAATGCTTTGCACATATTGCAACCCGGAACTGTTCTATTCACACAGACGTGACTCGGATAAACGTGGAACAATGGCTGCGATTGCCGCACTGGTGTAGTAAAAAGGGGGTAGCGTCATAAAAAAGTATTTTTTAGTTTTTTTGGCTGTTATATGTCTATTTACTTCCTGTATACCGTCGGGTGAGCCAGACGGCGGGTTAATCATTGAAGAGGGTGAAAATATCGTTAAACTTACGGTTTCCGATGTTGATGGTTTTAATCCCATTACGACAAGTTCAGAGTCGGTAAGACAGATGCTAACATTGATTTATGAACCGTTATACAAATTTAATGAAGACTTATCGCCGATACCGTGTCTTGCTGAAAATCTCGAATTTGCAGACAGTACGCATGCAATATTAAAACTTGGCAGCGCAAACTGGCAGGATGGCTCAAAATTTTGTGCAGCAGACGTTGTCTACACAATAAACCAGATAAAATCAACAGAATCGGTTTATAAGCATAATGCTGATGTAATATCTTCTGCTATTGAGCAGGCAGACGGAACTGTATGGATAGAGTTTACAAGACCTGTTATGAATGCAGAAGGATATTTATCATTTCCGATTATACAGAATAATACGGCAAATATCGCAGAAGAGTCACCGTCTGGGACAGGAGCATTTGTAGTTAGCGAAAAAAGCGCATCTTCTATGAAACTTTTACCTAACCCCTTAAAACAAAAAGGATCAGTCGATGCTGTGGTTGTAAAAATTATGCGCAGTAATGAGGCTTGTATCAATGTTTTTGAAACAAATGAAGCAGATGTTTTGACATCAGCGGTAATTGATTTGGGAGTAAAAACTCCTGCCGGCGATATTAATACAGAAAACTACACGTCAAATAGAATGACTTTTTTAGGCTTTAACTGTGGTATAGAAAAATATAGCCAGGCATATCTTAGGCTTGTTGTGTCGGCGATTATAGACCGCCGTGAGCTTGCTGATACTGCAACATTCGGCAGAGCATCTGCTTGCAGGCTGCCTTTTAATCCTTCGGCATGGTTTTATAGTGAAGTAGACATGCTTGAACTTGATATTGCCGGAACACTTGAGATGGGCGGTTACACATTAACAGACGGTTTGTATTATGACCAAAACGGTGCTCAGCTAATCATAAATATATTAGTTACCGAAACCAGCAGCCAAAAAATTAAAGCTGCGGAAATGATCGCTTCTAAGCTTTCAACAGCAGGCATTGCTGCAATAGTTGAAAAAGTACCTTATACTGATTATATTTCAAGAATAAAATCAGGGGAATATGATACCTTTTTGGGCGAGATGGAAATGGAAGATAGTCTTGATCCAGGGTTTATTACAGATGCTGGAAACTATTTTTTTTATAGTGACGATAACCTCTCTGCAAGCGTTGCAATGCTGAGGGAGGCTCGGAATACAGATGAACTTAAGAACGCGTTTATTGAATATGACCGTGCGTTTTCAGCAAATCCGCCGTTTGCGGTGCTGTACTTTGCACAGGACGGTGTGGTGTATAGTCAGAATATTTCAGGAATAACAGCTCCGAATTTTTACCAACCGTTAACTGGTCTTGAAAACTGGTATTTTAAAACTCAGCCAAGGGTGGTGGAGTAGATGAAAAGAGTGGTTATAATTGGCGGCGGGGCAGCAGGGCTTCTCGCTGCATCAAGAGCAAAGCTTCATTCCGATGAGGTTATAATATTTGAGCGTAATAAATTTCCGGCGAAAAAGGTCAGGATAACCGGTAAAGGCAGGTGTAATATAACCAATATTGCCGATCGTGACGAAATCATAGAAAATATTATGACAAATAAACGGTTTATGTATAGTGCGCTTAGTGCATTTTCAAATTACGACGTGATAACTTTGTTCGAGGATTTGGGTGTTGCTACAAAAGTTGAGAGGGGCGGAAGAGTTTTTCCTCAATCCGACAGCGCGAAAGATGTAGCGGAAGCCTTGATTAAAGCTGCAAAGGGTAAAAATGTGCGGTTTATATATGAGAAAGCTACCAATATAAAAGCAGAAGATGGACGAGTTGTTTCGGTGTGTTATGGCGATAAAGAAATTGAGTGTGACAGCGTTTTGCTTGCTACCGGAGGAATGTCATATCCGCTTACAGGTTCTGACGGTTTTGGGTATAAGATAGCAAAAGAGCTTGGTCATAATATAATTGAGCCTAAACCATCACTTATACCTCTTGTTACAAAGGAAAAATGGGTATCAGAATTAATGGGACTTTCGCTTAAAAATGTTACTATAACAATTAAACAGCAGGGGAAAACAATATTTACAGATTTTGGTGAAATGCTCTTTACACACTTTGGTATATCAGGCCCTATAGTGTTGTCAGCTTCTGCACATATGCGAAATAGGGGTACATATACCGCACTAATTGATTTAAAGCCGGCACTTACAGAAAAACAGCTTGATGACCGGATTATCAGGGATCTTGGACAAGCAGGAAAAAAACATTTGATTAATGCACTTGATAAACTCTTGCCAAAAGCGCTCATACCTGTTATAATTGATTTATCTGGTGTTTTGCCTCATAAAGCGGCAAATAGTATTACAAAAGAAGAACGTTTTAAAATATTAAATTGTCTGAAAAATCTCGAGCTGACTATAACAGGAACACGCCCGATTGAAGAGGCAATAGTTACAGCCGGAGGTGTTGACTGTAAGCAGGTCAACCCCAAAACTATGGAATCTAAACTTGTAAAAGGACTTTATTTTGCAGGTGAGATATTGGATGTAGATGCATACACAGGCGGATACAATTTGCAGATAGCGTTTTCTACCGGATATCTTGCTGGCGAAAATGTATAAACCCGAAGGGGGATTTGTGATGAATGATGCAGGAAGTAAGGAAATAACCGCTGCAGCAGTAAGACTTGCCATAACAGCAGACAGGAATGAGGAACAGGCTGTGAAAGAGCTGCTTTCACAGCAGAATATAAAAAGTGCAGCTATTGACTATGGCGGCGATTTTTCGGGGGCAGTTGCGAAAATTCTAGAGCGTGCTGTTGTGGCTGCAAAGCGCGAAGGTGTTATCGGTCAGTCGCATGCTGAAGAGGGCGCTGTTGCAGGCGCGGCACATGAAGCTATAAATCAAATAACTCATAAAGCATTGGGACTTAATCTTGGCGGTAAAATAGCAATTGCGGGCAACGGCACACATATTGCTGTATGTGTATTCTTTGCGGTTGGATTATTAAATTTAAATGACGTTGCGTTAGGTGTAGCTCACCGCGCAGTTTAATGAAGAGGTGAATTAGAAATGGTACGAGCATTTAGAGGCGCAATTACCGTTGATAATAATGATTCGGAAGAAATACTTTTAAGAACAGCAGAACTGTATGATGTGATTGTTGAGGAAAACAATCTTGACAGTAAGGATTTTGTGTGTATATTTTTTTCGCTTACTCCTGACCTTAACAGTGTGTTCCCGGCGCGGGCTGTGAGAGAAAAAGGGGTAACAAATGTACCGCTTATGTGTATGTCGGAGATTCCGGTTGCTGGTGCGCTGGAAAAATGTGTAAGAATGCTTATTTTATCAAAC
>CALXUL010000235.1 GCA_944391635.1 uncultured Clostridia bacterium
ATCCGCCAAACGATTGGCAGCGATTAAGATTGGATGGAATAATGATAATTTGATTAACGCAAACAAGCACTGTACCAGTGATCCCGCAGACATTCAGTCAGCTATTTGTTTATATGACAACGGCAAGGTAACCGCAAAAATACGATTTTATGACCTCTCACAGGACGGTGTTTTAATTGCGGCGATTTATGATGAAGGAAGATTGGTAACATTAAAAAATATTCCCGTCACGGCAGATACTTTGCATTATACCTTTGAATTTAATATAGACGAAAGCTTTAAAAGCTATGATGTTAAGGTGCTTTGCTGGGATAATACAGAATCTTTAAAACCGTTTTCCGAGACATATAAAACCGTAATAACAGAAGGTGAATTTATCGACAAAGTTTTAGAGTCTGCTCATCCATACGGTTATGAAACAGATGAAACAAAAACCTACACCTATGACGGTGAATGTGAGAGCATCGACGTTACCTTTTCCGAAGACACCGGTTTGGCTGATGGATTCGCTTACATCTATATTTATGACGGAAATGACGAATTAATAGGAGAATATACCGGAAATGCTCTTTCCGGCACAACTGTTCGTATCCCCGGCAACACAGTAAAAATCCAACTGGTAAACAACTTTTTATACGAAGACTACGGCTATCGAACCGAAAGCATTGTTGTGAACAAATAAAAGCTTTATACCATAACATGCACCGCTTTTGACCCGAACAAAGGCAAAAAACAAAGGCAAAACGGTGCATTATTTTTTGAAGAAAAGTTTTATTCTAACCACGAAAAAAAAGAACCGCAATTCTTATCAAAATCACTGTTCACATTTGGCGGAGAACAAAAGATATAAAACAATACCCGATTTTGTTTTGGCAAAATCGGGTATTTAAGTAATGGCGGAGAAGGAGGGATTTGAACCCTCGCGCCGGTTGCCCGACCTACACCCTTAGCAGGGGCGCCTCTTCGGCCTCTTGAGTACTTCTCCGAATTAACAAATGCGGTTTTGAATAACCGCATTTTCTTGTTATTAATTTGTTTTGGAGGAGAGAGTGGGATTCGAACCCACGGACGCTCGCACGTCACCGGTTTTCAAGACCGGCTCTTTAAACCGCTCAGACATCTCTCCATTTTTTCTGTGTGACCAGCAATAATAATTATACCAATGTTTTTTCAATTTGTCAACAATTATTTTATCTTTTTCTAAAAAAAATATTACTTGTTTTTTTATCCATCTCTCTTTCACAGCAAATTTCACCTGCGGCGGCAAAGTTTTCATTTTCTTAACACAGGCATCTTTTCTTTACCGCCGCTAAATGTCTTTCTTACATTTCCTTCTATTTTTACTTTCAGTTATAATATCTAAATATTTTTTATATATTCATTAAATTTTTCAAACTGCTCTTTATACCGCTCAAAATCAAAACTCGGCATACCGCTAAGATAATGATTATAATATGTTTTTCCGTCCATCTTCCACTCAATTACCAAAAATCTTTTCTCGGAATACAACATTTTTATATTTTTAATCTTTAAAATGGAGTTAGCCTCTATCAAAAATTTGCCCGATGCAAAGCATTCTTTTGTATCAATATCCCATACTTTGTATTCTGTATATTTTTTCTCAAGTGTGTCATTTACTGCTATTAGCATATTATTCCATTCGGTTACTTCATCTATCATCATCACAAACGGTGCCTCAGCTCTTTTTATATAATCATATGCTATCTTCTTCTCAAAGTAATAATCTACAACCGCCTCGGTATTCTCCGGCCAGCCATCAAGCAGATTCCACCAAATAATGCCGCTTTTTGTCCTGTCGCATCTTACGCGTTCAATAAAATATTTCATTCCCTCAGCCTGAACAAACTGTGACGCTTTTGAAAAATCATCTAACTCGGATGGTATATATCCGAAAAACACTTTTATCTCATCTGCAAGAACTCTTATACGCACATCCTGATTCCTCTGGTCAGATGAATGAAGATTCCACTGCTCATTATTCCTGTAATCACAAAGATATTCCGGTGCTATAAATTTCTTTAAACTGTTAGGTGAAGCGCAGCCGTAATAGCCTATCTCACTTATAAAGTGCGCTTTTGAGAGCCTATAATAATCACTCTTAAAATAATCCCTCGGTCCCCACAAATGCGTCTCAGGCAATGACTTAAAATCTTTAACAGCTCTTTTGGATATATACGGCGAGCTTGCAAGATACGGTTTTGACGTATCATTATTTTGTACTACTCTCGGAAGAATTTCCCGCGTAATTTTATTTTTAGACGGATCAGCACCAAACGCTCTTAAAAGCTGATCACACTCATTATCGCCTGACCACAAAATAAGACAGGGATGAGTCCTTATCCTCCTTACTACTTTTACAGCTTCCTCCTCAATTTTTCTGTAAAAGGCTTCATTCTGCGGATATGCCCCGCAGGCCATTGCAAAATCCTGCCATACCATTATCCCGTTTTTATCGCAAAAATCATAAAAACAATCCTGTTCATATACGTTTCCGCCCCAGCAGCGTACAATATTAGCTCCTACGTCCTTAAGCAAGTCCAGAGCCTTATCATACCTTGTTATATCACGGCTATGATACGCGTCGAGCTGTACCCAATTTGCGCCTTTACATATTATCCTCACACCGTTTATAATAAACTCGAACCGACCGTTTATCCCATCGGTTATATCCGTCCTTTCAAGATGTACTGTTTTTATTCCGAGATTAAATCTTTTTTTCGATACAACTCTCCCATCCGATTCTACACTTATAACCGCATCATATACATTCGCTTCACCGTACCCGTATGGCCACCACACCTTTGGGTTATGAACCTTAACAACGGCTTTACCCAGTTTAAAATACACCTTTTCCCTAACTTCAATGTCTGAGTTGCCGCACTTTGCAGATATAACTACATAATTATCTTTTTTTAGCATTTCTCCAGGAATATCCAATTCCCACATAAATCTTATTTCCGCTTCATTCTCGTCAAGGCTGTCAACACAATAATTAACCTGTGATATAGAAATTATATCCTTTTCATAAACGGTCACGTCCCTCCAAATCCCTGCTGAAACAGCCCTTGGCATTATATCCCATCCATATGAATGAGCAGCTTTTCTTGTGGCTATCCCGTCAACATCAGGATTCCAATGACCCTGTACGTTGTATAAGTCATATGACATTTCATTTGCTTCCATAAACGGAGATTTTATTTTTACAAAAAGCTGATTTTCCTCTCCCTGAGGCATAAGATATTCAGTAATATCAAACTCATGTTCTACAAGCGCGTTATCGCTCTGGGCAAATCTTTTGCCGTTTAACCAATATTCTGCAAAACAGTCAACACCGTCAAATCTTATTATCATATTTCTCGTATGCTCCGGCGTATCAAATTCTGTCTTATACCACCAGTCATAAGTTTCATATTTTTCAGCAAGTTTTATATTCATCCCATAAAAAATATTTTCCGGCAGTATTCCGTTTTCTATTAAATCCAATTCCACATTTCCGGGTACGTTTGCCTCTATACTTTTAATATCTTTTAAATCCTCTGGAACAACTGCGCTGCCGCTGTCTTCAATCGGATAAAGCTTCCATTTCCCGTTTAATTTCATCATTTTTTCCTTCCTTTAAAATGTTTGAGCAAATAAAAGGCAGCAACATATTTTTGCTGCTGCCTTTTTGCCTACTTAATATATTCTCCAAGCCCCAGCTCTGTATTTTTCTTTATTTCATCCACAACTATCTGTGCAAACAATTCTGCGCCCTTCTCGTTGAAATGCGTAACATCTCCGTCCAAATAGTATGTCAGAGCCTCTTGTTTTGTAAGTGTCTTTAAAAATGTACGATGCGCCTCGGCAACATCCAGCGTAATCACGCCAAGTTCTGCCCCCAGCTCTTTCATTGCATTCCTGTATAAATCAACTGCGTCATCCTGCATTGTATAATCGGTAAAACCGTAAATACCTCTTGTTGCCGTTAAAAATACCGGGATTACACCTTTTGCTTCTGCCTTATTTACATAACCCGTCAGGTTTTCCTTAAATTCTTCAATAGTGCAGTATCTTTCCGGGCGGTTGGTCATGCTGTCGTTATGACCAAACTGAATAAATACATAGTCGCCGCTTTTTGCGTCAGCAATCAAATTATCATATGCATCTTTAAAAGTAACTGTGCTCATATTCCGTTTTGCCCTGTTATCCACAGGTATGGTTACCTTATCAATGAATTTTGTACCCCAGCCCATTATGCCCGGAATAGGTGTATCATCTTCCGGATAATCCTCACAGGTAGAATCGCCGGCAAGATATATTGTCGGGGTCCTATATTTATATGTGGAATGCGCCGGTACAGTAACCTGGTTATATCCCAACACAAAATACAACTCCATATCTGAATTATTAATTATGCTATCATCGGTAATTTGAGCCTTTCTCATAGCTGTTACATAATCAACAACTTCTACATTTGTAGCCACCCATACACCCTGTGCAACTGCGTCAGCCAGAAAATCATCTATAAGTGAGATAGGCGTGCTTGTGTTTGCAAATTCATAGGAATGTCCCCATACTGACAAAAGCCTTAATTCATCTCCTGACGGCTCTTCGAGGAACTGTTCGCCAAAAGTATCAATTGATTTAAAATGAGTCGTAAATTTCCATTCTTTGAAGTTCTCAGGCAATGCAAAGCTTCCTGATGAATCGGAACGTCTTACATATTTATACGGCGACTCATTTAAAACGTAATCGGATACTCTCTGTGCCTCCTCATCCGGGTTTGCAAGATATACCGTCGGGTCATTATACGGCCAAGCCATTCCCTGTATACTGCCTTCTCCGAAAATCTCTTCAAGTTCAGTTTTTCCGTCCTCTATACACTTAATAAATTCTGCGCTGGTTCCTACATAAATTGCCTGTGGACCTACGACAAATGTTGAATCCATATGTGGATGTTTTTTAACGTGATTTGCTATTTCCTGCCCGCTGTACATTTCTCTTACCTGAGCCTTCCTCGCTTCATCCGCATTCTGAAGTAAGTTCTGATCCGACACAAGATTAAATGTGCCGGATACGCCATACTTATTAAACACCTCAATAAGCTCGGTATCTTCAGCTCTGCCATCGTCAAAGCTGAAGGTTACCGCCTTATTGGTAAATCCGGGATAACGAGGTTTCGGGTCATCAAGACTCAGGCTTGTATAAAAAAATGTGCTGCCTCAGTATATGCTACAAGTGTCAATGGATTCCATACAAATACTTTAATCTCAGAATTTTCAATTTCTTCTGCTTCGAATGACACGTTCAAAGATGCATCCGCGAGAGTATAACCGTCTGCTACGCCATTAACTACCACATCATTTGAAAGTGCTGTTTTTACAAGATTTCCTTCTGCGTCATACTGTGCAATAACAACTACTGCGTCAATATCAGGTTCATATGTATTAAATACCGCTGTTACTTCAAATGTTCCTGCACCAAACTGTTCCTCGGTCGCTTCGCCGTTTGACTTTGCGCTTATTCCCGCAAATTCATAGCCGCTGCCCTTAAATGCGAAATTCCAATAAGCATAGATTCCGCCCTTATTAACTACAAGAACGTTATCTGCTGTAAGTGTATCGCTGCCCTCTAATTTTACAGTGCAGTCTTTATCAGTATATACTGCAATTTCTCCGCCGTTATCGGCTGTGATATACTCTGTAAGAAGTTCGTCTGCTGTCATAGTTTCATTAAGGCGAATCTGTCCATTTTCAGATGAAACTATAACTTTATCGCTATCTTTTGACGAAATGCTGACAGCTGATGAATCGGTAATTTCTTTGTAATCAAGCGTGTAAAGATCAATATCGTCAATATAGAATGCCGATGCAGGAGTTTCTTCTGTCTGGCTTCCTATATAATAGTCCATTCTGTATCTGCCAAAATTGTTTGCAAGGGTTGTTACAATATTCTCTCCCACTAAAACTCCGTCAATATAAATATCACAGGTATTATCAGATGGATTATACAAAACATCTATTCTTACCCACTCGCCCTGGTTTACATGTGCAACAAGCGTCTTTTCGCCGTTTATCTTTACATCACCGTTTGCAAAAATTGTAACCGGTGAATACCAGGTACCCTTAGTATCTATAAATTGCATACGGTATCGACCGAGTTCTGCCGCATCATCAATCATAACAGATACTCCGGCTCCCACCTGTCTGGTAGAGGAAAGTTTATCCAAATCTTTTGGCTGCATATTAAGGAACGGACCGTATGCCGTTGATGAGGCTGCGCCAACCGAGCCTATCTTCATGCTGTAATCAGTATCACTTCTACCTGCAACTCCTGCTACATATGTAAGAGTCTGTGCTTCATAACCTTCACTGCTGCTTGTGCTGCCGCCAATACCCTGCGGATACTCATTCTCCCCGGGAGGTGTTGAAAAATCCTGGCTAATTATGTTTTCCGGATCATAAGTAAATTCGGGACTTGAAAGAGTTGCATTTTCAGTAACGGAATAGCTGAAGTTATCAAAATACGTTTCTTCTCCGTCAATTGCAGCATCCTGCCAAGTATCATTCCATAAATAGAACCATTGGAAAACACCCTGGTCAAGCTTTGAGATTGTTGCTTCTTTTATAGCAAGTTTTCCGTCAATCCACGCATTCGCCTTAGTATTACCTGCATCTCCGCTTCCGGGCTGTATTTCAAAATCAAAATGGTACCACTGATTTACATTGTATGCAAATAATGGTGAAAGTTCCATTAATTGTATTCCATCACCGCGGGTTTGGATCATATTAAGCGCGTCGCTGTTTCCGTTACCGCGGAAAATAACGTATCTTGATGTTGCCTTATCACTTAAAGCCATGTCAAATGAAATCTTTATGACCTGAGTAGGTGAAAGCACTGTATTTGCTGACGGAGGATAAAACTGCACGAACATTCCGTTTTTAATACTTTTTGACGATAAAAGCTTCAATGATTTATCTCCGCTCGCTTTTTTAAGTGCTCCGTCTGTAATTGAGAACGATGACTCGGGATACACACCGCTGTTATAATCAAATGCGATTCTGTCCCAGCCCGACTTTACCGCCTGTACATCTGCCTGCGTAATGTTCCCTGTCGGCAGGCTGTCAAATTCCACATTCCAGTCACATACCACTGTCGGTTCTCCATCGGCATATGCCGTAAGGCTTGCTAAACTTGATACCGTCATCATAACCGCTGTTATAACAGATAAGATTTTTTTCTTCATAGTTTACCCTCTTTCTTAAATTTATTTTATAAACTGCTTCTAAGCCAAATTTATACACAATTATTTATCAGCCACTAAAATGGTATAAGGAATATCTTTCCAGCTCCATACATAAGCTTTAACCCTGTCTGCGTCCTGAAATCCTTCGATATTACATTCTATACTGTTTAATCCTGCCGATAATGTAACAGGTTTAACGCTACGGCTGAATATTTGACCATCCTTATATGCCGCTGTAAAAACATATACTGTCTGATTTGTACTTAGCATATTATCAAGCCCCGCTTCCAGAACACCGTTTTCAGTTATATTAGCTGACTTTACACTGACCGGAGTTAATATACTCTCAAAATCAGCATATAATTTTTCGCCGTAAAGCTCGCCGTTACCCATAACAACATTTTCCGCAACAGTAAGCTTATATTTCTTGCCCGGAGCAAGCGGCTTATCCAATTCAAACTCCACGCTCATATCACTTTCGTTATAAACCGCAGATATTATTTTACAATCAGTATCACTTATACTGAATTTTGAAGGATAAACGCTCACAGGTGTCAGCCCTGCCGTAAAATACGCTTTGAACTTTACATCTGATGAAGATATATAATTATCCGCAAAACCATTTTCCGAGGTAATTTTTTCTATATACGGCATTTCTGAAACATGTGTTACCGTAAGATTATCCAAAGCATAATAGTTCTCCGGCACGCCCTCAAGCTTTGATATAAGACGTATCCAGCTTGCTGCATTGCCTGCAACATTATTAATTGCATAGTCTTCAATTGCTTTCTCTCCATTAAGATATATATCCATCATACCGTCCGGCACATTTATATCAAGCCGTACTCTATACCAGGTATCCGCGGAAAACGGAACATACTGTTTCCCGTCACCAGAGTATATCAAGGAATTTTTTATCTCAAAAATATTAGCACGATTATTGAGATTATCCGCAAACATTGCCTGAACTGCTCCGCGCATATCCTTCACATATAAGTCAAATTCAGCTATTACCTTTGTATAGCAGTTTCCCAAATCAAGTGACATCCAGGGTCCCTCAAGAGATGTATCATATGCTTGATCTGCGCCAAGCAGAATACTTTTCCCAAAATCATCCCTTAATACTTCATAGCGCACAAATCCTCTCCCGTTTGTATTAGACGATACCCCCGATGACGTTTCGTAATTTGCAGTCAAATATATTTTACTTACACTTTTCCCAACCGCAATCGCTATATTCGCACTTGCACTTTCATCATAATTATTTATTACATAAAATGTTACGCTGTGCACGCCAAGCGACAATCCCGACAAATCAAGCTGCTGGGACATCTCGGTAATATCAGCAATTTTTTTGCCGTCAATATTTACGTAGCCCTGCTTTATGCTGGCATCAGTCATCTTTACACCAAAATTTACCGATACCAGTTCATCTCTTTCATATACTCCCTCATTCTCAAGATCCATTATCAAAAGAGGTTTTGTGTCTGCAAGCGCACGTACTGTAAGTGTTTCACTTTTAGCAGTTTTCCCATATGAATCGGTCACCTCTGCCCAAATCTCGTGTTCTCCGATTTCAAATCTTTTTGAAGTCTGATAAGGTGACGAGGTATCCGACGCAATTAATTCGCCATCTGCATAAAAATCTACTTTTCTTACTTTGTCATATGCCGCAGCATCCGCTGTAAAAACAAACTCCTCTGTTTCAAGAGCCGTCTGGGATGATGATTTCAGCGTAACTGTCGGCAGTGTATAATCAGATGGCATACTTTTTTCTACTGAATAATGCGGATTATACATATATGCAATAATGTTTCCCGTACTTGATGCGTTATATGCTATGCTCATACGCAAAACCGGCGAACCGCTTATAACATTCTTATCCTCAATAGTTTTGTAATGTACATCGTTTATGTATATATCCATCGTCTGTTGCGGGACTATTCTGATATTAATTTCATTCCATTGGTCCACATTAAAATCAGCCAAAGGTATTGTTATTCTGTTAAAATAAAAACTTGCGCCTCTTAAATAAAATCCTATACTTGATAGTTCCTGTGTAGGATACAACTCCAACGAAAAGCATTGGCAGGAGTCTGGGGTAAACTCCTCCAAAGTATACCCCAGATCATCCGCCATGGCAAACATTGCGGCAGAAAGTTCATCTTCGGCTTTGCCGCCGATTCCACCCACTGTATGACCTATGTTTGTAATGCTTGCATACTCAACATCCTTTTCATATATAACTGCCATTTCTTCAGCGCTGACTGCCACACCAAGACCAAACGTCATTATCAAAGCCAAAAGCAAAGATATTATGTTCTTCATTTTCCCTCTTCACCTCATTTTTTTGTTAAAATACCAAATTCCCGGACTCCGCTCCAGGCATTTACAGTATTGCCATGACCTGTAAACCTGACGTATCTTGCTTCCTGCGGCTCTATTTCAATAAGTTCCAAATCCTCCGTAGTACCACAGCTCTTGCCTGAGAATACCTGCTTATAATATTCGCCGTCTGACGATACTTCCACATCAAACCTATAATTTCTTTCATCACCCCATTCAAAGGCAATTGCTATTGCATCTACACGTTTTACTTCTCCCAAATCAAATATAGCATACTCTCCGTCACCTTCTGCAGCCCAGCGGGTCTGTAAATCACCATCAAGCATATTCGCACCAAAATTCTGTTCCTCCGGTGTCGAGCTAACACTCAGCTTATAAACTATATTTCTTGTCATTCCGAATACATCTTCCGGTTTTTTCAGAAGCGAATATTTAATAACATATGTAGTTTTATAATATCCGTTAGCGTCATATCCGGTCACAGTAGTAACCTCATCGGTTGTTTCAGCCTGGCTTATCTCTACTCTGCCGTTTTCTGACTCTGCCGTTACAATGGGTATCTTCTCTCCCTCTAATATGCCCAAAGTATATGTTGTAGTGTTCTCATCAAAGCCTTCAAGAGGCTCACCGTCAACATAAATTGCGCTTACATTTGAGTCACTTCGTTTTATAAGCTCGCCTTCAGGAACTTTCCATTCTGAAATTGGCTTATTAATCATTCCCGACTCTGCTGCCGGCTCATCCATTGCATAAAGTTTTGCTTCAATATAACAGTCACCGCTGACAGTAGCTTTCAGCATTAGCTTATTCTTGTCTGCATCGCTTGCCATCCAGGAACTGTTTAATCCCGAAATAGGCGTTGCTGTTGTTGCTATAAGCTCGAAGTCCTCTGCATTTGTTAAGAATTCCACAACAAGTTTTTTATTATTAATCGTAAGTATTGCTTTATTACCCTGTATTTCAATCTGTGCAGGTGTCTGCATATTCCAGTATACCTCGGTATTATCAACCAGCGGTTTAAATTCATCCCTCACCGTAAGGCTTCGTCTTTCGTCCGAAACAAAGAATCCGCGCTTAACATATGAACACCATTTGCTGTAACCCTCGGTATTGTCATATACTGCAATAGCTCCCTTTGGCGCTGATTCAAACCGCTCAAGGTTTGTATATGACGCCAGGATAAAATCCTCCTCGTCAGCTTTTGGATTAAATACAAGCATATTATGACCTTCTGCCCTGCCTCTGTATACGGTGTACATATTGTATCCCAAATATGTGGAGTTATCCATTCCAAGGTCTACCGCCCACCGTTCTCCAAGTAGGTCGAATATCCATGATCCACCGTCATAGTGTGCATGATATACGTTATTTTTACCGCCATGCGCGCCAAAGTTCAGCGAATCACTTCTTTCCCAATCCTCTCGTATCGAAACCATATCAAGTCCACGGCTCCAATAATCCAGCTTCAGCTCTGGTTTTTCATCCATTACCGATGAATCATACCATATCATATCAAATACTGTCGGCTGATCTATCGAACTATACCTATAATATGTAAGCGCTTTATCGTTCATATATTTGCCGAAACAGGCAAACTGTGTTGCTTTCAGGCTTCCGGCATTATATGCTGTATCACTAAAGTTATTTATACCTTGGAAAGAATCAAGATACATCGCATAGTAAGGTGTTGATGAGAATCCCGGATGCGACATTATTCCAAAATCACTGCCGCATGACGTCTCCAGCGCACTAATGAGATACGCAAAATATATTGTTGCATAATCCCAATAGTTCGGACCTTCTTCCCAGGCTCCGTCGGGTTCAAACTTCGGCAGCGCATACCCCAAACTTTGTATTGCCTTTGACACCGAGTCAAAACACAAATCCGGATATACATCCGCAAACGCAAGCGCAGCATTTATCATACCGCCGTTTACTACCGGGTTAAAGTTTGTGGGCTGTTTTACGAAGTTACCTCCGGATAGATTGGAAAAGGTTGCGTCAACGTGTAGTTTTCCGTAATATGCGCTATTAATAGGAACAAGGCCCAATTCATATGCGCTCTGTTCGATAAAGCTTCTTTGTTCTTCGGTAAGCGCTTCATAAAACCAGTCATATCCTATTGCAACGGCAAGCAGCGCCTCACCGGTATCTATTGTATGCGATGGGTTCCAATCCTTAAATGAACAGCAAGATAAAAGTTCCTCCCAGGCAGCATCAAGATATTTACTGTCCTTGGTTACCTGCCATGCATATCCCCAATAAATCATCTTGTCACGCCAGTTCCTTACAACTGTAAGAATATTCGCCTGACCTCCGCTTTCGCTGCCAAGCACATACTTGTCAACTTCCCTGTCAAGCAAAGTATCTGCCTTTGCTATTATTTTCTTATGCCACTGTGCCATTCTTTCATCAGTGACTATTTCATTTCGTATTCTTTCAAAATCTTCCGCTGTTGCAATTATCCTGGGATGTACACCTGCAGAAGCCTTTTCGTCAAATGCAGCGCGGATGTCCTCGGCAGCGGGCAGCAGATTTTTCATAAATGTTGAAACTTCACTTAAAAGTGCATCATCTGCCTTAAATTCGTTTTCCGAGAAGATAACAAGGTATAAATCACTGTTTTCATATACTTTAAGACCTAATTGAGCAGCCGCAGCCTTTAAGGGTACCTCGTCTTTTAGCTCGTATTCTGCAGGCAGTTCACCAAGCAGTTTTACAGCCATATCATTATTCACATAAATATCACCGTACTTTTCTTCCGGCTTTTCTGCCAACTCCTTAACACCGCCGGCATAAATCATACCGTTTGCTGTACAAATTGCGCTCCTGCCCTCAAGAAGTGCCTTTTCGCGTGTACCGTCAGACATAATAGAAACCTGCTTGCTCTCTATTTCATCTAAAGATTCTACCGGTTCCATTGCCTCATATACCCGGTAGTTATCAACCGCCATAACACCCTGCGCACTGCCCGACATCCAGATTCTGCACATACGCGGAGTAACAAAGTTACTTACTGGGAATGCGGTATCTTTTGCCACCAGTTCGTAATCTATATAAACATCATAACTTCTCGTCGGCATCTTATACACTATCGCTATATTGTACCACTGTCCCTTATTAAAAGTGCATACGGCATTGCCGTTTCTTAATGTAAATGTACCTGCCGAATTTATTGTACCGGCATCCATATCAACATTACCTGCATTTGTAACAGTATCCCTTAGTATTGACGGATTTATTGACGGTCCAAACTTATCAAACCTAAAATCAGCCTGCACCACCAAATAATTTACATCATTTGTAAAGTTCATATCAAGGTGCATATCATCAGTTGAGTTTTTATCGAGAACCAGGAATTTATTGCCTGATTCTGTTTTTATATATGCACTGTTTGATTTTTTATTTATTGTAACCTCGTTTATCGGTCCTGAAGTTTCTCCGTCTGCCAAATCTTCCATATCGTTCTTCGTCAAAATTGAAGCTCCAAGAGTTGCAGGTACATCTATAATATCTATTACTTCCTCGTTATTTTTCTCCGGGGTAAAATTCTTTCTCATATTTTCTCCGCCAAACACACAGATATTATCAATATACACCTCCGCCGAAAGAGTATCACCAGAACCAAAAGTAAATTTTACACCTGTTGGGATAATATCGCTTTTTTGCATATACCAATCAGAAATACAGGTTCTTGAATCAATTGCTACGCTGTATTCCTCGCGTACGCTGTCGATACAAACTGCAATTTCCTTTTCAGCATCAAGCGAAAAGCCCCCTATAATCTTATTATCGTATGTTCTTATTGTGCCGTCTTTTTTTATCTGCAATACCGTTGATTCATTGCCTTTAGAATCGAGTATGGATACGGTAACATCTGAACTTTCAACTTCCTGCATAAAATCAAATGCAACAACGGTATTATCTAATACTCCGGCTTCCCATTTTGCGGTTACCATTCCTTTTGAAATACCTGTTGCAACCTTTAATGCCTTATTATCATCACCTAAGTTAACACAGTTTGCCACGGTATTAGAAACCTCAAGCGACGTTTCGGTTTCATTCAAAGCGTATTGGTTAAAGTCTTCATAGAAATAAACCTCATCGTCTTTTACTGCCGAAAATGCTGCACACTGGAATACAACGGTTGATGACAGCACAAGTGCTAATATACGTTTTAATCTCGTTTTCATATCGCTGTATTCCTCCTTCACTGTGCATATACTATACAAGCGTTTGTTTCAAGCGCTCTTTGTCTAAGTAAAACCACATCTGCTGTTCCGTTATTTTTATATGTTCTTATATCGCCAAGACTTCCGGTTGTAACCGTACGCTCTTTCAAATCCACAATTGCAATATAATTTGTCTTCACCGGAAAATTACGCAATGCTTTTAAGTCAAAAGCATTCTCATCCGAATCGGTCATATAAATCCACTGATTTTCAACAGCATACGCTCTTCCGAACTGATAGTTCACACCCATATCACCAGTATTAAATGTTGCTGAATCAGCTGATTGATTCCTCGCAAATACATTTTCATTTGCATCAAAATCAATAATCATATTCTTTATGACATCGCCTTCAAGCGCATATCTTATAACATCTCCAAATCCGAGTTTTTCTCCCGAAGCCTTATAAAGTGAGATTGAGTTGTCGATATAGTATGCTGCATAACTGTTATCCTGCCATCCATAAACCATCGGCATTATCTCATCCGTATCCTTGTTATAGACCATATTAACCTTTTCCACAACAAGCGATACCGCACGCTCAGGAATTGACGGCACGGTTGTATCGGCTTTTATAACCACTGCTCCTGCGTTGCCTGACTCGTCAACATCATACACCAAAAGTCCTCCGTATGTATGACCGTCTAAGAAATATGAATTTGTACGCACCCTGTATTCCTCGGTTTCGGAAGAATCGGTAGGTATTACAAATACCTTGGTTGCTGCAACGTTAAATGACGGATACATAATATTTACGCTTGACTTATAATAAAATGAATTGGTATTAAATACACACTCGCTAAGCGAATCTTCCTCCGGTTTATCCTGTGCAATATATCCTTCATTTGTCTCTGCTGTATCTATTACTTTTATATTGCCTTCAGTGTCAAGTCTAAACCTAATAAGTTCGTCAATATGACTGCTCAGTACATAATAAGAATCCTGCTGTTTTACGGTCAGTCCGTCAATTTTAATCTTGTCTGATAGATAGCACTTTATAAATTCACCATCCTCTGTAAAAATGCGAAGCAATGGATTTTCGTTTCGGTCTATATCATTTAATACTCTTACCAGATAACCATACTGCATTTTAGTAGGATCTTCATTTACACATACTATCCTATTATCATCGGAAACCGCAAAACTTCCATGTGTTCCCGGCGATGCGGTATCAAGATAATACTTTTCAAAATATGGCGTTGTTTTATAGAGAACCCCGTCAATATATATACCGTCCTCCGACATACGCTCTATCATACCCGATACTGTGTCAGACAGTTTAAATGCTGTAATATATTTACCGTCCTCTGATGCATACACCTGGAATATATCGCCCTGCTCTATATCAAGAAAACGAATTTCGGCTTCCTGATCGTATATATTATATATTCCGCTTTCATCAGCAAAATCAAGCTTATTTTCATCGGAGTTTATATCAAAAACCACCGTATGGTCACGGCTTATGGATTTTACATTGATATATCCTGCCTGCTTAAAGTTGACAACCTCAAATTCATCATCATCGTCATTATCGATTAACTCAAATCCGCCCAAGGCATCTTCAAGTAATGCATTTATTCCCCTGTCGGTAAAAATACCGTTATACAAAACAATGTATTCCCCATCAAGTTTGCTGCGGTAAGTCTTGCTTTCGGGGTTATACTGCAAAATTCCGCCTGACGTAAAAGATGTATCCTCTGCATCAAATGAAACAACCGTATTCTCCTCTGAAACAGTAACAGATACTGCGTTTTGGTCATCGTCATAATACGCTATAACATCATAACCTATAAGCCCGTTATAGTCCTCTGTATTCTCGGTATTTAAAGCGATATTACCGATTACTATTTTTGACGTTTCCTTATCAATATCTTTTGAATACAAATTAATTTGCGATGATACAAGTATTCCCTGTATACTTTCAATATCATAATAACGCATCAAAAATGTATCTTCACTTACTGCCTGTTTGTAATTACCGTCAAACTCAAGAAGCCTTGCATTAAGGGCATTCAAAATCAATATTTTTTCATTGTCTATTCCTAACTCACCGGTACTCACTTCAACTTTTTTAAGTATCCCGGCATAATCCGCCGCTTTACGATACCCTGTAGGATACCCTCCGGTAAGCTTTGCATAATCACCGTAACCAAGCATCTTTACAATTACTGTAAGCGCCTCGTCAAATGTGATATTATCATCTGGGCGGAATGTTTCGCTTTTTTCGATCAATCCAAGTTCCACCGCTTTATATATGTATCCGGCATACTCGCTATTCTCCTGCACATCCTTAAATGAACCCTTAGAATTTTCAAGTGGTTTACTGTTTAATATATCCACAATATCACTGATAAATTCCGCCCTCTTTATGCCGCGCAAAGGATGCCCTATAACTGCATTAATCAGTGAATCAGATTCATTTATCAGCGCTTGTTTGGTTGTAATTTCTGTCTTTTTATATGTATCTTCACTTTGGCTGTCATCCGCAAGAACTGTACCTGCCAGGTTTAAAATAAAAAGTGAGATAATCAGACAAATACATAAACTTCTATTTAAAAATTTCATCCTTTCCTCTCCTTAATATATATACTCTGTCAGTTTAACTAAAACAGTGGCAGCTTCTGCTCTTGTAAGACTTGATTTCGGATTAAATACCCCGTCCGCGCCGCTGATTATGCCGCCGGCGGCAAGCTTTGTCACAGCCTCTTTTGCGTAATCCGAAATACTGTCGAAATCGTAAAATTCAATAGCCCCGTCAAGTCCCATTCCTTTTTGATCAATCACACGATATATTATTACAGCCATATCCTCTCTTTTTATCAAATCATTAGGCTTAAACTCTCCGTCGCTGCCCTTTACTATTCCCATATCGCTGAGTGCGGTAACATACGGCGAAAACCAGTCGCCTGAATTTACGTCCCTAAACTGCCCGCTGTTTTTATTACTTGCAGCAATATTCATCGCCTTTACTATAAGTGTAGAAAATTCCGCCCTTGTAATTGCTTTATCTGGATAGAAGTTACCGTCATCATATCCCGAAACCACTTTATTTTTACAAAGTTTACTTATATAATCTCTTGCCCAGTGGTTTACGGTATCTGCAAAATCTCCGTTTTCTACCATGTCAATTTCCTCGGGCAGCCCCTCGATTACAACACTTCCGGGTTTGGGCGAATTGGTATTATGTCCACCGCTGACGGCTCCGCCCCCGCCGCCTCCGCCGCCATTATCGTCCTTGCTTGTATACTCCTGTTTTGCGTACTTTTCAAAAACCTCGCAAAGCTCATCAGATTTTTCCGGCAGATTATCAAGTGTTTTATTAAGAACACTCTGCTTCTTGCTTTCTGTCAGTTTGTTATAATCGCTCATATCAGCTCCAAGCAGCTTTAAAAGTGCGCTAAGTTCACTTCTTTCTGATAAATTTTCAAACATGCTTTCTTTGAGCAATTTGTCATAATCAATTTTTAAGTCCGTTATATCCACTGTTTTAATTTTTTCTTCAAGGGCTGTTTTTGCCTTGTCGCTTAAATCTTTATATACTTGTTTGTCTATACCGTAATTTTCCGCATAAAAATTTACAACATCATCAAGTCTGCCTGTTTTAGCTGCAAGAATTATAACAGCATCTTTATAGCACTCCTTAAGCGTGCCGATATTATTCACTATATTCGCAAAAATCTCGGCATTATCAGCACTTATACCGATTTTTTCGGCATTATCTTTAATAATCTGTTTCTTTTCTTGCTCGTTTTCTGCTGCCTCAATAGAATCCGAAACAGCATCAAGTTCGGGATTATAGAATACAAAACGCCTTTCTTCATAATTTACTCCGTCAAAAACTAGAATTTTATATTCGCCTGACAAAAAATCCTGCGGCAGCTTGAAACTCTCGGAAAAGCTTTGATTATTCGATGAAACAGAAAGACCTATATGCTTATTGTCCGTCATCATTGTGTATGTAAGCTCATCAATATCTTCACCGGCAGGCATAATAACACAAGTCACACTGCCACTTTGCGCACTGCCGCTTACACTAAGGCTATACTCCGAATTTTCAACATTTAAAGACGCCGCCTGGGCAAGAACTGCCGAGCAAATCAGCAAGCACCCGGCTGTCAATATCAATTTTTTCAAAATCCTCATCGTTATCATCCTTTCACCGCTCCTATCATAACACCCTTTTCAAAGTATTTCTGCAAAAACGGATAGATAAACAGTATCGGAAGCGTTGCCGCAACAGTAACCGCATATTTTATAGTTTCCGATATTGCATACTGGTCGCTGCCGACCGTTCCCACCGACATCGATGAGGTGTCGCTTTGTACCAAAATCTCTCTTAAAACAAGCTGAAGCGGATATTTTTCCCTGTCATTAATATAAAGAACTGCATTAAACCAGGAATTCCAATGTCCAACCGCATAATACAAAATTAATACCGCAAGAGTTGCCTTTGCCAGCGGCAGCACAATTCTGAATAATATCGTTACCTCGCCTGCACCGTCAATATACGCCGATTCACGCATAGAATCAGGGATAGATGAAAACGCCGTCTTCATAACAATCAGATTAAATGTATTAACTGCGCTCGGCAGGATAAGCGAAAGATAACTATTTTCCATACCCAAACCTATTACAGTAAAATACGTTGGAATCATACCGCCCGAAAAATACATCGTAATTATAATAATAATCGTAACTGCCTTTTTAAACATCGGGCCTTTTGTTGATAGAAAATAAGCACCCATTGCAGTTAAAACTATATTAACTGTTGTACCGACAAGAACAAGAAAAATTGTGTTCATATAACCTCTTAAAATCATATGGTTCTTGCTCATCATCACATATGCGTCGGTTGAAAAACCAATCGGCTTAAATAAAATACCCGAATGTGCTAAAAGTTTATCCGCCTCACTCAATGATGCAAAAATAACATACAATAGCGGATATATCATTATAAGGGCAACCGCCGCCATAAACAATATATTGAATACTTCAAAGACTCTTTCGCCTAAACTTCTTTTTACTCTGTTACTCATATAATAGCCTACTCCTCCCGCCAAATCTTTTGCAGGCAATATACTGTTATCTTTACCATAACGACGTCCCGCTCACTTTATCACATATTTTGTTTACAATAATAACTAAAATGAAATTAACCACTGAATTAAAAAGCCCTATCGCCGTTGTATAGCTCCATTGCTGGCTCTCAAACGCCATACGGTAGATATAGGTTGATATAATATCCGCGCGGTCATAAATCAGGGGATTGTAAAGTAGAAGCGTTTTCTCGTGTCCAATACTTAAAAGCGTACCCATACGCATAATAAACATTATTATAATAGTCGGTATAATTGCTGGTAGAGTCACGTTTAAAAGTTGCTGCCACTTACCCGCACCGTCAATTTTTGCCGCCTCATAAAGCGACATATCCACCGCAGATAACGCTGCAAGATATATAATTGCATCCCATCCCATACCCTGCCAAATATTTGAGAGGATATATATAGGATAATAAAACGACTCGTTTGTCAGCAAATCAATTGGCTGAGAGCCGGTAAGTTTGCAAAATAATACCGTTATAAACCCAGTACGTGATACAAAAGTCTTAATTAGTCCGCAAATTACAACCAATGATATAAAATGCGGCATATATGACACCGTCTGTATAACCCTTTTATAGCTGCGCTGTCTTAGCTCATTTAGCATAAGCGCGAAAATTATAGGAGCAGGGAATCCGAATATCAGACTTAATATACTTAACATTACCGTATTTCTCAAAAGCACAAAAAAGTCTGGTGTGGTAACAAAGTCCACAAAATGTTTCATTCCTACCCATTCACTGTTCATCATCCCGGCACCAGGTGAATAATTTTGAAACGCTATCAAAGCGCCGTACATAGGCACATAACAAAATATAATATAAAATAAAATTACCGGGACAGCCATAATATAAACCGAATGATATCTTCTCCAGTCCTTTTTTACCCTTGAGGCAAAACCCAATTCAGGCCGTACGGCGGCTTGCGATGCCTTCAACTTCATAAAAAATCCTCCGCGCTAACCGCCCATAACCGGATTTTTCCAAAAATCCGGCTATGGGCATCTTAAAATTATCTATTTAAATATTTCTCGTAAGCATTCTGTTTAGCTTCAAGTACTTCGTTTATGCCCAAAGCTTCAAGTTCAGCTTTATATTCATCAAAGTTTTCCATAGGCTCAATGCCCATAATATACTTACACAGGCTCTCAACAACAAATGTGCTTATTGCGGTCTGCTTTTTAGCAATTTCCTGGTTCTCCTGCTCGTCAAAATAGATATAAGGAACAGTCCTATTTATACCGTCACCGATTGCAAACTGCTGCCAGGCTGCCTGCTGCTGAGGCATACCAGCATACTGTTCATAATACTCCTGACGCTGAATGAAAGGCCCTTGGTCAAACGACAGACAATACTGACCGAGCATATTCGCCATGCTATAACCTTCCTGGTTATTCTTGATATTATCTGTATAAGTGGGATACCCATCTATCATCTCATAGCTTTCGCCCTCAATACCAAAGTTATAAAGCATCTGACCTTCATCAGAATATCCGTAGGCTAAAAATTCAGCAGCCAGTTCCGGATTCTTACAGCTTGTTGTTATTGCCGCAAAGTTATATGGGCAAGCAAGCTGATGTGAATGGAATTTCGGAAGATCTCCCTTATTTAATACGGGATATTTTGCACCCACAAGATCAAATGTATCATTTGGTTTACTTGACATCCAAGTTCCTATGCCTCCGCCTATTGCTCCGAATACCGCCCCGGTCTTATCGCTTAAAAGGTCTGATGTGATTACATCGCCCGGCAAAGAAGCTATATCAGGAGAAACAAGCCCTTTTTGATACCAGTCATTCATTTTTGCCAAAAAGTCTTTATAGCCCGCCTCATTAGGACCGTATTTTACCTGTCCGTCTTCTACAAAGAATCCTATAAGCGCACCATATGCACCCGAAAATGCGCCTACCGTGAACGGATATGTTGAAATATCCAACGGAGATTCAATATTCTTAGCCGTTTTAAACGCTGTCAGCACATTTTCCCATTCGTCAATCGTTTCGGGAACTTCCAGGTTAAGCTCGTCAAGCCAATCCTTACGCAAAACCAATCCTTCTGTAATACACAGCGCATCTGTGCCTCTTATAAACGGGAATGCAAATATGTCACCCTCGTCTGTTGTGCAGAGTTTTTTAATATCCTCATTCTCATTAAGGTATGTCATAAGATTAGGCGCATATTTTTCTATATACTCGTTGAGTCTTATAATCTTTCCGTCCTTAATTGCCTTGCCAGGTCCGCCCGGATACTGCGGCCATGCATATTCAATAATATCAGGCAGGTTTTTTGAAGCTATCATTATATTAAATTTTTCCGATGCCTGACCCTGGGGCGGATGTGTATAATTCACTGTGATACCGGTTGCCTCCTGAAGTTTCTTGGCAAATGGTGTTTCATTAAGGCTTGTTGCTACCGCAGAAGTTGCCGACGGCAATTCTCTCCAATATGTAAGTGAATTTGCCGACGCGGCATCTTTTGCATCAGAACCGCATCCGGCTAATAATAATGTCATGATTGCTGCCAGCGATGCCCCGGCGGTAATCCGTCTAAATATCTTTTTCATTACAATACCTCCGTATTTTTTATTATTTCCGTATTTTATTATAATTAAAGCATTACTCTGTGTAAACTGACAGTTTTTTATTTACTGCCAATAATTCAAAAACCGTGGCAAACCGCATAAAATATACGGCTCCACGGTTTAATCTTTATTTCTTTCTAAACTCGCTGGGTTTCTTTCCTGTATGCTTTTCAAACACTCTGTAAAAGGTTCTTTCACTTGAAAAACCCGTCTCTGTCCAAATTGTACTAAGCGGTTTATCGGTACTCTCAATAAGTTTTCGTGTTTCCTCCACCCGTACATGCGTTATATACTCCAACAGACCAACCCCCTCATGCTGTTTAAATAACGATGACAGCAACGAGGTTTTGAGTTTAAATTGCTCAGCTATTTGGTTTACGCATAAATTTTGATCACTGTAATTTTCACGTACATATTGTTTTATCTCGTCAATTATTGCATGTCTTGAGCTGTTTTCATATCTCTCCACCAAACTGCATACAAAGCTTGCAAATTTTTCAAGTTCTTCTCCCATTTGCTCAATTGACGCCGCATTTGAGATATGATCAAAAAAATCACTGAATTCTGAATAAAACTGCTCTATATGCTTATTATTTATACTGGCGTTCTTAACTATTACATTTGCAATATTCATCGAAAGCACTCGCATAAGCCGAAACGGCGTACCTTTATTGATATTTATTTCAAACACGTGTGTAATATTGCCTATTGCGTCATCAATATTCCCAAGCTTTATCGACTTTATAATCATACGTTCGCTGTCCATAGGCAGATAATATGAATAAAGGCTGATATTTTCCTTGTTTCTGTCCTCATCCGCAGCGTCAATTATCCAGTTATCTTCGCTTGTCTGATACTCGCGCACACGCATAATATCCTTGTAACATTCCAAAAAGCCCTGTTCGGTTTCATGTTCCTCCGATAAATACACCTTAAATAATATATTAAACTTATCTCTGATAAGCTGAATGCCTTTTTCTATCTGTTTTCGAATATTTACAGAATTGTCATCATCATAAATAAATATAAGGAAAATCTGGTTTTTACCGTTTTCTACCGTATGCATCTCTACACTGTCATTAAATATATCCTGATAAACATTACCTATTACAAGCTTTGAAAGCGAGTAACTCTCGCCCGTATCCTGGTTCTGTTCAAAAAACAGATACTCACAGTCATATATTGACACTTCCGCAAGTATTACATACCTGCTGTCTGCCGATACGCCGCAGCTTGCCAAATCTTTCTTCACATCTGAATATGAATCGTCGCCGACAATCAGACCCTTTAATAGTTTTGTCCTTAACTTTTTATTTCTGTTATATAAGAGCCTGTCCTTTGATGAATTTTGCTCAATCAGCCTTGAAATAGACTCTTTAATATATGAATACTCATTTTTGTTCTTTGGATTTCCCGCAACTCCAACCTCATCATATATCTCATGAATATCATTATGATTTTTGCGGGCAAAAATATATCCTATAACCACACTCAAAAATATTCCTATAATCACACATATTACCATAACATTACGTGCTTTTGTAAGCGCGCTGACGCTGAGTCTTAAATCGGAAACTGCCGTGTATTTCCAGTCATAGCCCATTACGCTCTGATAGCTCACCGCCAGATTACCAATTATAGTTTTTTTAGTATCAAAGGAAAAATCAAGTTTTTCAAGCAAGCTGTTATAGTCTTTATCCGATTCAGAAAAAATCTGTTTATTGGATATATCACAGATAATAAAATCATTGTCAATGGAATTGGATAAATTATTGTTTTCCCTTGTTCCTATAAGTTCATTTTTAGACGCCGTAAGGAATATATATACACCTGAATCCGCCATCATTTTAAAATAAACCTGTTCCGACTCAGGGTCATACACCATCGCCCCATCCGTTTCAAGTATATTTTCTTTCCAATAATTATAATCCTTACCTCTTATGAATGAATCAAAATACTCCTTTCCGGTTGTTATCCCGCCTTTACCGATAAATAAATCACTCTTTGCCAAATATATAAACCGCAAAGTATGCTCTACGCCATTTGTCGTTAAATTTTCCATATCACGACAAAAGTCAATTACCTGATAACGTTGGTTTATGTCCAGATTTTGGTTTAAATTAATCACCTCGTCAAAATTTTCCAGGTTTGAGATGTTGATAGCGCAGCTCATTATGCTACCGACTCTTTCATCGGTATAACGAATTTTTTCTCTAAGGAGCTCATAGTTAAAATCCTCAATAATCTTATCAGTATTATTCTTTACATATGTATACCCTATCGCCATTCCGATAATACAAAATATTATAACCGTCAAAAAAGCAAGCATACACAAATACATGACACTCTGACCAAACAGTTTCTGCCATACCCGTTCATAATATTTTTTTAACCACATTATTTTTCTCCCTTATCCTCCAATTCAAAAACCTCCGCAATGGCAATCATAACAATCCCCGTGCCATGCGTATCGTTAATGTGCCATGGCAATTCTTGTGTGTAATATTCTCGTCTGAATGAATATCCCGAACCAATACAAACTCCATACACATTTCCATCATCATCTACACACATTTCTTCAAGTGCCTTTACAGTCTTTCTTGCCGCCGCAAGATACTTGTCCTCTAAAATCCCCAGCTTTACGCCTCTTGCATATGAAGCGGCACACATGGCGCTGCAAGATGCCTCAGCATATGAATTTGGCTCATCCAATACCTGATGCAGCATTCCGTCCGAATCCAAAACCTCATAAAAGCCTTCGCACAGACTCATAAAAAATTCTTCTACTTCCCTGTAATGCTTGTTATCCTTCTTTAGCACCATCAATAATTCCGACAGCGAAAACAGCACCCAGCCATTGCCTCTGCCCCAAGGTATATTAGACGGTATATTATATTTCAGGCTGTAAATATGGCTCATAAGCTTCTTTTTAGGCATATAAAGCATATCTTTAAAGCATATAAACTGATTAATAACATCCTCTAAAACTTTTTCGTCCTTCACAAGCAACGCATATCTTATCATAAATGGCGTGCTCATATAAACATCATCCGCCCAAATGGTGTCCTGATAATATCCGCCTTCCTGCCTGCGATAGAACATGCCGTTTGATAGCCGCTCTTGTTTGCCTAATATATATTCGGCAATATATCTTGTCAAATCCAAAAAGCACTGCTCATTATTATATTTTAAATAATCTTCTAAAACAGCCGATCCATACGACCCG
>CALXUL010000236.1 GCA_944391635.1 uncultured Clostridia bacterium
ACTGGCCTGGGGTTACAGTCGAGAAAAAGGAAGGCAGGCTGAAAAAGCACAGCGGTGTTATGATAATCGACCTGCCAGGCATATATTCGCTGTCGCCATATACTCTGGAAGAGGTAGTTGCAAGAAATTATCTTATTACTGAACGTCCGGACGCTATCCTGAATATAATCGACGGGACTAATCTGGAACGCAACCTGTATTTGACTACTCAGCTTACTGAATTGGGAATACCTGTGGTTATAGCTATCAATATGATGGATGTTGTAAGGAAAAAACGGAGATAAAATCAATATTTCAGAATTATCAAGAGCCTTGGGATGCAAGGTGATTGAAATCTCCGCACTTAAAGGCATCGGGATTATGGAAGCCGCAGAAGCGGCTATTGAGTCTGCACAAAACGGAAAAACGGTGCCTATGCATACTTTTTCAGGTACCGTTGAGCATGTACTTGCCCACATTGAAGAAGCGGCCGTACATAATATGCCGGAAGAACAGCAGAGATGGTACGCAATAAAACTGTTTGAACGTGATGATAAAGTATACCAGCAAATCAAGCTTGATTAGAATATACTTGATCATATTGAATCAGACATAAAAGCGGTGGAAGAAGAAATGGACGATGATGCAGAGTCTATTATTACCAACGAGAGATACGTTTATATCGGAGAGATAATAAAAGGCTGTTATAAAAAGAAATCTGCAGGCAAACTTAGTAAGTCAGATAAAATCGACAGAATAGTCACAAACCGTTTTCTTGGTTTACCTATTTTCGCCGTCATAATGTTTCTGGTATATTACATATCTATGGTTACAGTGGGAACTACTGCCACAGACTGGGCTAATGACGAGCTTTTCGGCGAAGGATGGTATTTGTTCGGTATCGGTCGGTCAGAATATTCTCAGGATGCTGAGAAATACTCAAATGCATCTCTGATAGTTGAGGGATATGAGGCTTACATAGAAGAAAACGGCAGTGCTCCGACCGGTGATTTTTCCTATTTTGTCCAAAATGAAGAAACACTTGAATTGATTGAGAACACTGCAGATCAAAACGATTATGCTCAGGCTATAAACACCTTGAAGGAATACAATTCAGAACCAGATCCTGCAGATTACGGGGTATGGGTGCCGTCAATTTCCGTACTTGTCGGAAACGCGCTTGACTGGGCGGGTGCCGCAGACTGGCTGTCAGGGCTTATAATTGACGGAATTATAGCGGGTGTCGGTGCTGTTTTAGGATTTGTCCCTCAGATGCTTATTTTATTCCTTATGCTCGCGATTCTTGAGGCATGCGGATATATGGCACGTATTGCGTTTGTACTGGACCGTGTTTTCCGCAAATTCGGTCTGTCCGGAAAATCGTTTATTCCTATGCTTATCGGCACAGGATGCGGTATTCCGGGAATTGTGGCATCGCGCACCATAGAAAACGAGCGTGACAGGCGCATGACTATTATGACTACCACATTTATACCATGTGGTGCCAAAATACCTTTTATTTCGATGGTAGCCGGCGCTGTTTTTGGAGGATCGGCATGGGTGGCAACATCCGCATATTTTATTGGGATGGCAGCGATTATTATATCCGGTATTATGCTGAAAAAGACAAAAATGTTTAGTGGAGATCCTGCGCCGTTTGTAATGGAACTGCCCGCTTACCACCTGCCAACCGCAGGCAACGTGCTCCGTTCAATGTGGGAGCGAGGCTGGTCATTTATAAAGAAAGCAGGTACAATCATTCTTCTGTCAACTATTGTCATATGGTTTGCCACCTACTTTGGATTTACATCGGATGGCTTCAGAATGCTTGGCGAAGAGGAGCTGGATAAATCCATTCTTGCCGCAATAGGCGGTGCGATAGCATGGATATTTGCTCCGCTGGGCTGGGGAAACTGGCAAGCGGCTGTCTCATCAATAACCGGACTTGTAGCAAAAGAAAACATTGTAGGGACCATGAGTATTTTTTATCCCAACGGCTGGATAGAAATAGCTGAAAACTTTACTAAAATCAGCGGATATTCTTTCCTTGTATTTAATTTGCTTTGTGCACCCTGCTTTGCTGCCATCGGCGCAATAAAGCGGGAAATGAATTCCTCAAAGTGGACTTGGTTTGCAATAGGCTACCAGTGTCTATTTGTATACGGGATAGCATTAATGATAAATCAGTTTGGCCTGTTATTAACAAACGACCTTAACATTATCGGACTGGTTGCCGCAGTCGCCGTACTTGCATTTATGATTTATATGCTGTTTAAACCATACAAGGAATCCACAAAATTAACCAAAGCCGTAAAGTTAACACAATAATTTTAAGTCACGAGGTGTTTTATGATAATGTGGATATCTGAAAATATTGCAACAATTATTATTTGTATTATTTTGACGACTTTAGTAATAGGGATTATCGCAAGCCTTATCCGCAATAAAAAAAGAGGAAAGTCTTCCTGCGGCTGCGGATGCTCAGGCTGTGCCATGAGCAATTCATGCCATTTAAGAAGCCATCAAGATAATAAACCGTAAAATCAGAAATTCCTTTAAAGGTTTATTTGCCAACCGGAAAAACCGATCGGCAGGTCAAACAACAAAGTTGTTTGACCTGCCGTTTAATTGACAATAAGACTATAATTTAGTATAATATAAAAAACTTGTGTCTTAAAAGACAGCTGAATAATAAATCTTATCATTTGAATAAAGCTTGCTTTTTTTCAGGCACACGTAAATGAAAATTCTGTTACTGCACGGTTTTTTTGCCGTTATAAGCATATGCTAATGCAATTATTTTGTTTGGAGTGTTAACCATATAATGACAATTTACACTTTTTACGGAATTATGATTCCGTTTCTGGGTACTGTTTTTGGTGCAGCGTGCGTATTTTTCATGAAGAAAAATATGAACTTCAGTGTCCAGAGCGCACTTTCGGGATTTGCAGCCGGCGTAATGACCGCAGCTTCTGTATGGAGTCTTCTTATACCAGCACTTGAATATGCAGATGAAATGGGAAAGTGGTCATTCATTCCTGCTGCGGTCGGGTTTTGGATCGGTATACTTTTTCTGTTTATGCTTGACCATCTGATCCCGCACCTGCACTTTAATACCGATCAAAAAGAAGGTCCAAAAAGTAAATTCAAAAAAACTACCATGCTCGTGCTTGCTGTTACGCTTCACAACATCCCCGAAGGTATGGCTATAGGTGTGGTATACGCAGGATTTCTCGCAGGAGAAACAAATATTACAGCCATGGCTGCTCTTGCTTTGTCAATAGGTATTGCCATTCAGAATTTCCCGGAAGGCGCTATTATATCCATGCCATTGAAATCACAAGGGCTTAAAAAGTCAAGAGCCTTCTTATACGGCGCAGCGTCAGGAGTAGTCGAGCCGTTAGGCGCTCTTATAACAATTGCCGCGGCCGGGCTTGTAATCCCCGCTCTGCCATATATGCTCAGCTTTGCCGCCGGCGCCATGATGTATGTTGTGGTCGAAGAACTTATACCTGAAATGTCTGCCGGAAAACATTCCAATATCGGAACGTTATTTTTTGCGGCAGGATACAGCGTAATGATGGTACTCGATGTCGCATTAGGCTAGTTTTGACAGCAATTGCTGCCTTAGTTTATCGAAGATAAAATAATATTGTTTACACCGTTATTTGATGTATTTTTTATCTGTTTAATAAATTTACAAATTAAAAGAAGGTATTTAAATGGTAAATACTGCAAGTATAATTGAAGGAAAAACTTTCGGTCAGGAAAGAGCGCTCTATGGAAGCCGTCAATTGACGGTGAAAGCATGCTCTTTTGACGGTCCTGAGGATGGGGAAAGCGCGCTTAAGGAATGTTCTGACATTACTGTAATTGACTGTTTTTTCAATTTACGATATCCGTTATGGCATGTGCACGGTTTGAAAATTAAAGCTTGCAATATGTCTCCGCTCTGCCGGGCAGCTATATGGTACTCAGACAATATTGAAATTTTAAATACGAAAATGCATGGCATAAAAGCTTTAAGAGAGTGCTCGGATATTGATATAAAGCAATGTGACATAAACTCAGACGAGTTCGGATGGTTTACAAAAAATGTAAAAGTCGATAATACAAATGCTGTCGGTAAATATTTTATGATGCAGTCTCAACAGCTTGAGTTTAATAGGTTAAAGCTTACAGGCAAATATTCATTTCAGTACATCAAAAATGCCTGCTTTGACAGCTGTGAATTTGATACCAAAGACGCTTTCTGGCACGCTGATAACGTAACAGTAAAAAACAGCATAATCAAAGGAGAGTATCTTGCGTGGTACTCGAATAAACTTACTCTTGTCAACTGTACGATCATAGGTACTCAGCCACTCTGCTATTGCAAAAATTTAAAGCTGATAAACTGCAAAATGACAGATACCGATCTTTGCTTTGAAAAATCACAAGTTGACGCAACTATACTGTCTCCGGTCATAAGTATAAAAAATCCCGCCTGCGGCAAAATATATGTTCCGTCTGTGGGCTCTGTCATCATGGACAACGACAGTTATAAAGGTCAGATAATAATAACCGACACGCAACTTTGAACTAACTAATTTAAGGGAAAGCAAACATGAAAAATCACAGAAAACTTTTTTTAGTATTCATTGTCACCGTAGCAGTAATTCTTTTAACGGGTTGTTATGCCGATAACGGTCTGTCCGATACTGACTTGAATAATACGGGCCCGCAAACCGACCGGCAAGAAAATGAAAATGATTTTGTCGACTCACAAACCGACAAGGAGGATAATAAAAACTTGGATGATAATCTTTTCTATCTGATTACTGAAAATACCGTGTTTACGGCAAAGTTTACAGATAATTCAAGTGCTCAGGCTTTTAAAGATAAACTGGCTGTGGGCGACGTTACAGTAAACATGCACGATTATGGAAACTTTGAAAAAGTAGGAGATTTGGGATTTGATCTTCCAACAAATGATACTCAAATAACTACACAACCCGGTGATATAATATTATACCAAGGCAACTCTATTACAGTTTATTATGACACCAACTCATGGAATTTTACCCGGCTTGGAAAAATAGAAAATGTTTCAGGTGAGCAGTTACTGTCGGCTTTTGGAGAAGGAGATGTAACTATAACCTTTTCTTTAAATAATCCAAATTGAAAAGGAGGAGTATCAAATGAAACAAACAGCAGGAAGAGATCAATTAGGTGATCTTGCGCCAAAGTTTGCACAGTTAAACGATGATATATTATTTGGACAGGTGTGGGCCGCAAAAGATAAATTATCTTTACGTGACAGAACCATTGTGACTTTATCGGCGCTTATTTCCAAAGGTATAACAGATAACTCATTAAAATATCATATTCAAAATGCAAAAAACAATGGCGTAACAAAAACGGAAATAGTGGAAATCATAACTCATATTGCTTTTTATGCGGGTTGGCCGAATGCTTGGGCTGCATTTCCTTTGGTTAGAGAAATTTACGCCAATGATACAGATAAATGCTGTGATCCGCTATTCGGACTGGGAGGCCCCAACTCAGATTACGCTCAATACTTTTCCGGCCGCAGTTATTTGAAAGCTTTAAATGTCAGCGGAGTCGGTGTATACAATGTAACATTTGAACCGGGTTGCCGCAATAACTGGCATATTCACCACAAAGGCGGGCAAATACTGCTTTGTACTGACGGTCAAGGCTGGTACCAGGAATGGCAAAAGCCTGCACGGAGTCTTGCTCCGGGTGATGTAGTATACATTCAGCCGGAAATAAAGCACTGGCATGGTGCTGTCTCTGAACAATGGTTTACTCATGTCGCCATCGAAATACCTGCAAAGGATGCGTCCAATGAATGGCTGGAGCCTGTTTCTGATGAGCAATACGCAAATATATAAAAATAATATTAAAAGGAGAATTTTTTATGTTAGGAGACTTTACATACTGTAAT
>CALXUL010000237.1 GCA_944391635.1 uncultured Clostridia bacterium
AAAAAGGCTCACATAGTGAACCTAATTTACGGTATTCCCACCTTTGGAAAGAGGCCACCTGCATATCAACACTTAACGGGTGGGTGCATCAGCCATTGATACCGGGATGCCTAATTATCAAATTTACTATAACACAAAATGCTCAGTATTGAAACCATTTTCATAACGTTTTGTGCCTGAGCGAAGCGAAAGGAATGGATATAAAAATGAAAAGAGTTGTGATATCCGGAGCGACCGGAGCTCTCGGGATGGCGTTGATCGGATTGTGCATAAAAAACGAGGTTGAGGTCCTGGTTTTGTGCAGGAAAGGCTCTGCAAGAGCAGAGAGGATACCGGATCATCCGCGGGTTCATGTTCAATTCTGTGATCTGGCGCAGATGAGGGAATAGAAGCCATGCGGATCGGAAAAGTATGAGGTATTTTATCATTTTGCCTGGGAGGGAACTACCGGAGCTGCCAGAAATGATATGTATCTGCAGAACAAAAATGTGGAATATATGTTAGATGCGGTCAGGCTGGCAAAACGGCTGGGATGTCACACCTTTGTGGGGGCCGGATCGCAGGCGGAATATGGCCGTACAATAGAAAAGCTGAATGAGAATACTCCGCTTCGGCCGGAAACCGGATACGGAATCGCAAAGCTCTGCGCCGGGCTGATGAGCCGGGAGATGTGCCGCAGCCTTGGCATGAAACATATCTGGACCAGGATACTGAGCATTTATGGGCCTCATGACGGAGAAAATTCCGTGATCATGTCTTCCATCCGAAAGCTGCTGAAAGGGGAGATGCCGGAGCTGACGGCAGGAGAACAGCTGTGGGATTATATTTACTGTGAGGACGCGGCGAGGGCCTTCTTTCTGCTGGGAGAAAAGGGGCAGGATGGAGCTGTCTATTGCATCGGCAGCGGGGAAGCAAGGCCGTTAAGGGAATACATGTATCTGCTGAGGGACGCGGTAGATCCTGCGCTGCCCCTTGGACTGGGAAAGCTGCCATATGGAGAGCGGCAGGTCATGTATCTGTGTGCGGATATTGCACGGCTGTGGAAGGATACCGGGTTTGTGCCGGAGGTCTCTTTTGAGGAGGGGATCAGGCGGACGGTGGAGTGGAGGAGAAGCTACGGTGGAGAGAAAAATTGAGAGCGGAAAGAGATGTAGTTATAAAGTTGTTCAGCCGTAAGAGTATATTATTCTTACGGCTGTATTGATTCGCTTATAATTATGGTCAAAAGACATTTAGGCTATCATAGAATATAACTTGTATGTATCTTTTTGTGCAACGAGAAAATAGCGATTGTCTAATATGCCTTGTATCGTGGGTGTATCTCCTTCAGTTAAAATCCATTTAGCATTTCCTTCAAGAAAAGTTTTTTTAATATCATTTTTGACAGTCTGGCTAAAACTGGCATGCCACTCTTGAATTACAAAATATTTATAGCATGGCATCAAATTGTGTAGAAGATATAGCTCCTTAAATATATTAGGACCATATGCTATAAAAGAGTCGTGGTCTTCCTCAGGAATCATATCAAGCAATGATTCATATCCAATTTCCTGAGGCGTTTGATAATTATTATGCATATCAGCGGGCTGAGGCAAAATACTTATAAGTGCATAAAAACAAAAAGTAGTAATAAAAGAGAATCCGATAATTTTAATAATAAGCTTTTCGGGCTTTGTACCATTTATAAATCCAATTTCATTCAATAATAATATTATTTGAGGGAGTGTTATAATTGCATATTGGGCATACACGGCCCCACTTAAAAAAAGATACAGTTCTGATAAACCAGCGATTATGCAAAAAGCGGAGAAAACTTTTTTATTCCGTCTGTATGATAAATATGCAGTAATAAAAATACTGTAGGATGAAAAGTATTGAATGACCCATAATTTAAATTCTTCACCCGTAGGAGATAAAATCCAGGACTCCATGTATGATTGATATTCCAAATTGTAGGTTATTGATGCGAAAAAAAGATCTTTTAAAACACCGTGAAAACTAAAATAGATACAAAAGGGCAGAATGATAACTAAGGCACCAGCTACAAAATACAAAATATTTTGCAGCAAAGATTTCCAGGATTTATTAATTAGTAACATAATAGTAATGACGAATATACCACAAAAGACAGCGACTCCATTTGTAATTCTTGTAAAAAGACACACAGCAAACGTGATTCCATAAAAACCAGCATATAAAGGAAAATGAGTGTCATATTTACTTGAATAAAAAAATTTCAACTGGAAAAATAAACTGATTCCAATGAAAGGAAGGCAATATTCCTCCACAGTATTTCCACCATTATAATATAATGTCAGAATAATTAGTGCTAAAAAAATGTATACTATACCCCCCCCTATATAATTTTTAAAAAATAGTTTGCTAAGGAGAAAGAGCGAAAAAAGCGTAAAAAACATAAATATAATTTGCAACAACATAATTCCCAAAGACGTACCGGTTAAGAGAAAACCAAGCATATCAATAAAAAAAATAATTGGTCCCTTATGGTCAAACATATCTTTATAAGGAATCATCCCCTTTGACCATCCTTTACCAATTGTTTGAAATTGCGCAGAATCTCCCCCGAAATAATAAGGATATAAAGGGGATGTACTATAGGACATTATTAGAACAAAAAAGGCTGATATAATAAATAGTATAAAGATAAATAAAAAATTTTTCTTGCTATACATTTTTTTCATAATTACTCCAAATTCATTTTTTAAGAGACTATTTATTCATCGCTATAAGTTTGCGCAATTTAGAAATAGCTTCCGTATTTTCTGATTTCTTTCCCTTGTTAGGGCGTGTCATGAAACGAATCGCCCAATTACATCCCAAAAAGAGCGCAATATGATAGAGCATATCTTCTCTCGTTCCTAGCCGGTGAATGATATATACGCTTTCAAGGAACTTATAATTAGAATGCATATCTTTTTTGGCTCTCTTACAGTATTCTCTCACAAATTGTGGCTGAATTTTTTCCAACGCATAACGGTGGGTATGTACCTTTACAAGTTGGAGATAGTCCAGTTGTCTTCTATCTGAGGAGTTTCGGAGGAATTCATCCAAGTACTGAAAAATCGGGAAATGGACATACAGTCTTTCATCATCAGCAGATACATCCTGCCCTGGCCTGGAAAGGCGATAATAATACAAGTACTCCGGAGTAGCAACAACTGATCTTGCTTTGGAAAATGCCTCCAACATAAAAGGAAGATCATCAAATCTCCTTAAGTCCGTATGAAAATGAATCTTATTGCGAGTCAACATATCGCGAAGATAAATTCCTCTCCAAATAGCAACTCGTAAAAAGGACAATAATTCATTTATTCGGACAGGATCGGAGGTCCCTTCGTTATAAGGCCAAACTAATGAATCTGGTATTTCTCTTGTTTCTCCTGTATTTTCATATAATTCGTTATAGCCGCAGTAGCTGATTTCATAGGTTCCAACCAACGCTCTGCTCAATAATTTGCGAAACATGGAAGGGTCAATGTAATCATCCGGATCAATAAATCCTATATATCTACCATTTGCATGTTCCAGTCCGAACTGGCGGGCAGATGCACAGCCTCCGTTTTCTTTTTTTAATAAATGAATGCGGGGATCTTTTTTTGCATATTCAGATATAATTTCAGCGCAATTATCTGGAGAACCGTCATCCACAAAGAGATATTCTACATAGTCAGCATCCCATTGCGAAACAGATTCAATACATTTAGGTAAATATGCAGCCACTTTATAAACCGGAAAGACGATACTTAGTTCTATATTGCTCCGGTCATTACGCGTCCAATTCATAATCTCCTCACCCTGTTTCCAGGAAACAAGATAAATATGTTTAGAGATATTCCTGTATGTTTCCCATATACGGAAAGCATTCAGCCTATCTTTGTAAAGTGTACCAATCAGGAAATATGGCTGTAAAAAGCAAAGATTTATAATATCCTCTT
>CALXUL010000238.1 GCA_944391635.1 uncultured Clostridia bacterium
GACGAAACAGGAGATATTTTTACTGTAGAAACTGAATGGGGTGACTGCTTTAAGTTTAAAAATGGCAGTAATCGTGTATTTAATTATTTTGCACATTTGTCTGAAATGTGTTCATATCCGAGTGATCCGGCGATATTCTTTATATATAAATATGTGCCGGGAACACCGCTTCCAACGCCGGAACCAACACCGGAACCAACACCGGAACCAACACCGGAACCGGTACCGGAGCAGGAGCATTATAGAAGAATAACTTCACCGGCAGAATTGGAAGATGGAGAGAAATATTTGATTGTATACTGCGATACATGGGCAAATACGGAGAGTTTTGACAGCCGAGGCATTATGCTTCCCAAGGACGGGACGGAGGGCTTTCCGGTAGCGGAAATAAACAGCTTTAACAATGGCGAGAATACAGTAATAGCGAATCATCGCGACAAGGAATGGACGTTTACAAAGAGCGGAGACGGCTGGAAGATAGGTAACAGCGAGAAATATGCAAAGCTTGGCGATAATAAAGCATTCTTTGACGAAACAGGAGATGTATTTAATGTAGTATCTGTATGGGGCAACTGTTTTCACTTCACAAAAGAAGGTGGGGTATTAAACTATCATCAAGGTACTAAGGAAGTGAGTTTTTGGACAGACGGGGCGGCAACATTCTATATATATAAATATGTGCCCGGTATTCCTATTACAACGCCGGAACCGGAACCGGAGCAGGAACATTATACAAAAATCAATTCGTTGGACGAATTGCAGGACGGAGAAAAGTACCTGCTTATATACAATGATACATGGACGGGACAAAATCGCAGCGGCATTATGCTTCCGCAGGATGGAACAGAGGGATTTCCTATAGAAATAACAGATAGCTTCAACAGTAATACTGTAATTGCAAATCACCGCGACAAGGAATGGGCATTTACAAAGAGCGGAGACGGTTGGAAAATAGGTAACGGCAAAAAATATGCAAAGCTTGGCGATGGTAAGGCTTTCCTTAACAGGGAAGGAGACGTATTTAATTTAGAACTGACAGGGAGCGGTTTTACGTTTACAAGCGAAGACGGAGTGCTGAACTATCATCAAGGACCTAATGAAGTAAGTTTTTGGCCAGATGCACCTGCACCGTTTTATATATATAAATATGTACCCGGTATTCCTGTTTCCCCGACACCACCGCCGTCATCAGGAGAGCTTATAAATGATGATTTTGAACAGTACAATTCGGCTGATGATATGAATTTATATGATATTACAGGCAGACATTTATGTGATATTGTAGATTTTGGAGGAAATAAAGCGCTTAAAATGGGATTGAATAGCGATACAGATACTATAGCGGCTACAAGGAATTTCAATAAAGTACAGGATGGAATCTTGGAAGTGCGATTAAAAATGAGAACTACCAACACCTCGCTTACAGTTCCGATACTTCTTCAAAGCTCCGATTCTACAAAAGAAATAAGATTTTTAGAGTTCCAAAACGGCGGAGCCTATGTTGATAATGAAAAGACACTTATATCATCGATTAGAGCAAATGTATGGTATGACGTATGTGCGAATTTCAATATGAATACAAAAGTCTATAATGTAGTTCTTACAGATGAAAAAGGAATTATGGTTAAAAGCAGTGATATTTCCTTTGCTGAAGGTGAAATAGATGAACTCAGCAGAATAAAGTTGGCTTGCTGGCACAAACTGGATGCGGATGCATACTTTGATGATTTAAGTGTGAAGTATACTGTAGCCAATCCGGAAATCAACGATAATAGCGTAGTATTCTATGATTCTGAAGGTAATGCTTCAACTGAAAGAAAGGAAGTTTCCACTAAGACTTCAAAAATTGTAATTGATTTTAAAACATATATGGATATAGATAGTTATGACGGTATAACGCTAATCAATCGTAACACAAATAAAGAGGTAAATGCAAGCATAAATAAAACTCAAAAAACCTATGAAATGCAACTGAACGAATTATTGGATGGCAATACAGTCTATGTGCTGACTATTCCCGGCACAATCAGGAGTTACAATGGAATAGAGCTTGGAAAGACATCAACCGTTTCTTTTGTAACAGCGCAGGCATCAACCGACTTATCCGTTGAAATAGAGGGCATTTTTGAAGATAATGAAGAAATATCTGACTTAAATAGATTGATAGAAGCAGGAGGTTACGCAGAAATCAAATTAAAATATCTAAACGGAACACATCCGCAAGGGGACACTGATATATGTATTATTACGAGTTATTACAGTGGAGAAAAACTCATAAAAACAATGATTTCGAATAAGCAGATAGGCAAGGATACTATTAATGCAATGCTTACATATGATTTGCCTATTGCTGATCTTGAAGGAGTTGATTGTATTAAGGTATTTGTGCTTGACAATATGGAAAATATCAATCCATATTGTAAAAATCTCGTTTTTAAGTAAGTGGTAGGTTGTATGATTTTATACAGAAAGGAACGATTGTTAAAATGAAAAAATATGGAAGTATAGCTTTATTGCTTTCTGGTATGCTTATAACCACTACAGTTTTTGCGGATTTTGAATACAGTGTGGATTATAATAATGAACGTGTAGTAATAAGCGGTACGACAAAAACAGATGAAGAACAGGTGTTTATTCAAGTATACAAACCTAATGCGGAGCAATTTTCGGATGTTAGCAAGGCAATTCTATTTAATAACCAATGCACGGCGGAAAAAGGGAAATATGAATTTCCCTTCCGCTATGATGGGGAAGATATGGGCATATATAAAGTGAATGTACGTGAAACAGGAACATCACAAATATACACTAAGGAAATCAGGCTTGTACCTAAGCAGACGTACGAAACGGCAATAATAGAGTTAAATAAGGCGGCGCAGTCTTCGGAACAGGATTTTATAAATGCTTTTAACACCTACGGAAACATATTCAATATTGATGAGGAATTAAAAAATAAAAACTCTTTCTCAGACACAATAAAGGAGATTGCAAATGTTGTGAAAACAACTCCTTTGAGCACAAGCGATAATCAAGCAAATGACAAAATGATTAACGAATATGTGGTATTAAATGCAGTTAAACAGTCAGAGATAAGTAATGTTGTTGAATATTTAGATTGCCTGCAACAGGATAGTTTGTTTAAAGAAAATGTATCAAAAATATGTGTATCGGAAGTACAAGAAAAATATTTAACAAGTAAATTACAAACCATTGCGGATTCAAGTAAAAATGGCATGGATAGAGCATTGCGGGAAGCATTGATTTTGACCGCAGCAAAATATAGTAATGCAGGAGCGTTAAAAGCTGTAGTTGAGAAATACGGAGCGGATGTGGGTATACAGCTGTCATCAATAAAATCTTACGCATACGGAGTTGTAAGCGGAAAGGATTATAGCAGTATAACGGATTTAAATAGCGCATTATTGACTGCTGAAAGTCCGTCAGGCAATGGTAGCAGTTCCGGCGGCGGAAACACCGGCAGTTCGGGAAATAAATTAAATAATACGGGAAGTACAGGCGTAACGGTTCCCGGAACGGGTAAGGCAGAAGTTCCTGAAATTAATGCAAGGTTTATAGACCTTAATACAGTTGAATGGGCGTATGAAGCGATTATGGCTCTTGCAGACAACGGAATTGTAAACGGAAAAACAAATAATGAGTTTTATCCGAATGACAAAGTAACACGTGAGGAATTCGCAAAGTTGCTTGTTTGTATGGCGGGGCTTGAAAACAGTTCCTATTCAAATGACCATTTTACAGATGTCAGCGCGGACGCGTGGTATTCAAGATATGTTAATATTGCGTATGAAAATGGTATATGCAACGGAATTGGCGATGGTAATTTCGGAGTGGGAAAAGAAATTACCCGTCAGGATATGTCCGTAATGGTATATAATCTTTTGAAATCAAATAATGAAGCTATGAATCCGCTGAATACAGAATTTGCGGATGATAACGATATTTCAGATTATGCAAAGCCTGCGGTTGCATCTCTTTCTGCAATGGGAGTTATAAACGGTGTAGGTGATAATATGTTTGCACCGAAGGATAATGCAACACGCGCACAGGCGGCTGTAATTATTTATGCGGCTTATAAAAGAATGAATGGGGTGATTTCGCAGTGAAGAAAATAATCAGTATAATGTTAAGCGTATTGTTTGTTGTCGGCAGCGTTAATATAGTGTTTGCCGAAAATGAACGATACTCCGAGGAGAAAATACAGGAATCATTAGGAATACTGAAAACATTAGAGATTCTTCCCGATGATTATACAGAAGATATGGTCGCAAATCAAGAAGTGACAAGGGCAGAATTTGCCTATTATGCTGTTAGATTAATTAAATTACAAGATTATAATCACAGTACATATTTTTATGATGTACCCGACAGCCATTGGGCTTTTGAAAGTATAAATGCGTTGGCGTCAACAGGGGTTGTAAGTGGATACGGCGACCATTTATTTATGCCGGATAAAAAAATCAGCAGCACAGAAGCGACAACCATACTGCTGAGATTATTTGGATATAGTAGCGAATATTTCGGATCAAACAGTTTTAATTCTCTTGCTTTGAAATTGGACTTGTTAAAAGGCTTTAAAGGCTCGTCACTTCTAACGTTTGAGGATATGATAATACTGCTTCGTAATGCGTTGGAGTGTAATTTGTGTGAAATAAAGATGGGTATAAATAAATCGTATTACATAGGCGATGAAACAGTATTATCAAAATATTATGATAGCTATTTTGAAAAAGGTATTTTAACCGGTGCGTCACAGATTAGTATTTATGGTGAATCCGTAAATGATAATGCAGCAATAATTGACGGTATTGAATATATTAATACTTCAGAAGACCTTGTCAATTATCTTGGGGAGGATATTAACTTTATTTATCGTGAAAATAAGCGTGAGGATACGCGCGAGATTTTATGGTTTCAATCCCGAAACAAGAATAATGATACCATAACCTTGGGACTTAGAGATGATAAAGAATACGATGCTTCAAATAATACGCTGAAATATCTTTTGGAAAGTGAAAATCGTACACGCACGGTAAGGCTTGCATCAAATATTACAATTCTTTATAACGGTGATGTTTATGATGATATTAACAAGGTTTTAAATGCTGAAAATTATACTGTTAAACTATTGAAAACAAATAACAGCAACATGTACAATTTAGCTATTGTGGAGGAATATTTTAATGTAATTGTAAGTGGTATAAATTCAGATGATGAATGTATATATAACAGTTCGAATGGTGAGAAGATATCATTAAGTACAAATGACAATGATAAAGTAACCATCACAGGTGAAAGCGGCAATGTTTTGAGCTTTGCCTCAATAGAATCGGATGATTGTGTTAGTGTTTATCGTTCGGCAAGCAACAGATTTATTAAGGCAGTAATAAGCAAGCAAAAAATCACAGGTACTATTTCATCAATGAGTAATAGCGATAATAGACAGACTATAGAGATTGACGGGTATGAATATGAAACATATACAGGTAATCTTGATTTGTTCTCTGTGAAAATCGGTGAACAAGTGACATTGTTTTTGGATGCAAACGGATATATTGCTAAAATAAAAAAATCAACAGCATCACTTAATGTTGCATTTTTGCTTAATGCTTGGGTTGACGAAGCAGGTGATACTGCATGGCTAAGATTGTTTACAGCTGCAGGTGAAAAGGTAGAATATGAAGCTGTAAAGAAATTACGGATAAATAATAATAGAATAAACAATGTACAGGATGTAGTCAATTTATTGTCGGATAAGCAATTAGTTTCTTATAAATTAAATAATGATAATAAACTGACGCAGATTGATACTGTAACCTCAAACGGTACATTAAGACAACTTTCAGCTTTTCAAGAGAACCAATTTAGATGGCATGGGCGAATAACTCATAAAATAATAATAAATAATGATACGCTTATATTTTCAATTCCTAATGATTTGAAAAATGCTCACGCAGAAGATCTTGAAATTAAGCACTTTTCGGATTTTGTAAATGATGAATATTATAATGTGGCTTCTTATGCAGTATCACAAAATAACGGTATGACAGAGATTATTGTGGTACAGGGTAAAGAATGGAATAGATCCAATAATCTGGATGAACCAATGATGTTAGTTGATAAAATCAATGAAAGTGTGAATGAAGATAATGAATTAGTATATCAAATCAGCGGATATAAAAAATCTAATTATATTACATATTTAACAGAAAATAAGAATGTTGTCGATTTAACTGAAGTAGAAAAAGGCGATTTAATCAGATGCACATTAAATTCTGATGGTGATGTTAAAGTAATAGAAGTAGTATACGATGTGAGCAGCGGGGAAAGTCTGAACAGTACCGATATTCAAGGTCACTCAAGAGTTATAACAGCATATATACACGACATGGATGGAGATGTTATGAATATAGGCTATGATTCAGCGCTGGATTATGATGAAAAGTGGAATTGTACAGATGTTCCGGTATTAATCTATGATTCAACAAATAGAAGGGTGCCGGTACAATTGGGAACAACAGATGATTTAAGAAATATAGCGGCAACTGCAGAATATTCAAAGATTGTTATACAGTCGTTATGGGGTAATGCGGTTCAAATCATTATTTATAAATAGATTTTACAACTATGATATAGGAGTTATGTTATAATAAATTAAAGAATGTCAAGGTATGAATCTTTGAAGAAACAGAAAGGAATAGTTGTATTATGAAACTTGGAGTAATAATAAATCTAACGGAAAATGTGAGGGCAGATTTTGAAAAAATCAAAGAGATTGGAATTAATACCTGCCAATTATGCTGCTGGAATTTGGAACTGATGACGGATGAAACGGCGGAGAGAATGAATAAGCTATTGTCAGAGCTTGGTATGGAAATTACCGCGTTCTGGTGCGGCTGGAGCGGACCTGCAATATGGGATTTCAAATCCGGACCAAATACGCTCGGACTCGTGCCTGTTGAATATCGTTTTATACGAATGAAAGAGCTTGTAAACGGCTTGGATTTTGCAAAGAAAATCGGTGTCAGCGATGTTGTAACCCATGCGGGTTTTATCCCTGAAAATCCGTCCTCGTCCGAATATCTTGGATTGATCGAGGTGATACGCTTCATTGCAAATCATGCAAAAGATAATGGGCAAAACTTTTTATTTGAAACCGGACAGGAAACGCCTGTTACGCTGCTGCGTCTTATAGGCGACGTGGGAACGGGGAATCTCGGAGTAAATCTTGATCCTGCGAATTTACTTATGTACGGCAATGCAAATCCTGTGGACGCGGTTGAAATTTTCGGTAAATATATAAAGGGGGTTCATGGCAAGGATGGAATGTATCCGACAGACGGCTATAATCTCGGCGAAGAAAAACGAATAGGCGACGGATGTGTGAATTATCCGTTGTTCATAGAAAAGCTTAAATCCATCGGATATGATGGTGCGATTACCATTGAACGTGAGATAACAGGCGAAAAGCAGCTTGAAGATATTAAATATGCAAAAGAATATTTGGAAAAACTGATATAAGAAGGAGCGATAGTAAAATGTTAAAAGCGGTACTTGTTGGAGTAGGCGGAATGGGTTCATGGCATTTTCATGTCTACAAAAATATGAAAGATTTAGAGCTTACCGCGGTATGTGACGTGAGAATGGATATGTTGAAAGAAAAAACTGCCGGAATGGATATAAAGCTGTATTCGGATTTCAATGAGATGATAAAGGCAGAAAATCCGGACATAGTTGATATATGTACGCCTACATATTTACATAAAGAAATGAGCATAGCGGCAATGGAGAACGGAGCAAATGTTCTGTGTGAGAAGCCGATGGCACTAAGCACGGAGGATTGCAGAGCGGTTATTGAAACAGCGGAAAAAACGGGTAAAATATTTATGGCGGCTCATGTAGTGCGTTTTATGAGTGCGTATATTTACCTTAAAAATATCATAAAAAGCGGCAAATACGGTAAGCTTTTAAGGCTTGATATGAAACGTGCGAGTGAAATACCGCGCTGGAGCTGGGAGGATTGGATGCTTGACAGAGAGAAAAGCGGTCATGTGGTCGTTGATATGATGATTCATGATATTGATTTTATTCAGGATGTATTCGGACTTCCGCAGGATATTAAAGGCATATATTATAATATGAAGAATATGACTAATTACGCATCCTTTGACTATATCTATGATGGCTTTACCGTATCGGCTGAAACGGGCTGGTATAACCCCGATGTGCCGTTTGCGGCAGGATATTTCGCGCTGTTTGAAAACGGATTTATTGAGCTTAAAGAGGCACTCTACGACTGTGGTGAAAAGGTTGATTTTGATAATGCCGTAACAACGGGTGAAACAGATATAAATATATCTGACGGCGATGGCTATGAAGCGGAAATTGCATATTTTGCTGACTGTGTAAGAAGCGGAAATGCTCCTGATATGGTTACTCCGGAAAGTTCGGCGGCGAGCGTAGAGCTTGCATTGAAAACAATAGATAAAATGACTAAAATCTAATGCAGTGATTTGTATGGAACAGCTTATTCAAAAATCGGTAAATGTAATGGTGATCGGACAAGGATTTTGACATCAATATTTGAATTATCTTCGCCTTTCACTTGAAGATGGGGACAGCCCTGAAAGTGACAGCATTAAAAATCAAAGAATATTACTTGATACACATATAGCATTTGTATTTAAAGATGTTGCATATGAAGTAATCGAATTGATTGATGACGGATATTCGGGAACAAATTTTGCTGGGGTTAGATAGCGATACTTTTTACATCTACCATGTTACGGCGGTCATGGTTGACAACTTGCGTCGGCTCCTGCTCGGTATCAACCTGTCCGACAAAGCTATAATGGATTTCGATTTT
>CALXUL010000239.1 GCA_944391635.1 uncultured Clostridia bacterium
ATCGGTTTCAACCGCACGAAGCGCTGCTGCCGTATCGGTTGACATAAACGGATTGCCTGTCCCAGCCGCAAATATGACCACTCTGCCTTTTTCAAGATGGCGTATTGCTTTACCACGAATATACGGCTCTGCTACAGCTCGCATCTCAATTGCCGACTGCACACGAGTCTGTATCTGACACGCTTCAAGCGCAGAACAAAGCCCAAGCGCATTTATTACAGTAGCAAGCATTCCCATATGATCTGCCCGGGTGCGATCCATATTCTCACTGCTTCGCCCGCGCCAGATGTTTCCGCCGCCTACTACAATAGAAACTTGTACGCCCATATCAACAACTTTTTTTATGCTATTTGAAATTTTTGCAAGAGTTGGCTCGTCAAGTCCGAACCCCTTATCCCCTGCAAGCGCTTCGCCGCTTACCTTAAGCAGCACACGTTTATATTTCGCTTTCATATCCGTGCCTCCGTATTTTCTTTTTCTGAAAAAAAGGAATACACTATTCCCATATGAAATATGTATTCCCTAAAACTTTATTATATTTTAACATATAAATCAGAATCTTTCAATACCAAACTGAAAATTATTTCTTTTGCAGATAAAACTTACTATTTTATTCAAGCCTCTTTTTAAGTATTAAACATTACAAATCATATATCTTTGATTTGACTTTTGTATTTTATTTGCTATAATAATATGTAGAAATTTTCTCTAAGAAGGTGGAATATTATGCTGTTTCCCGAAGCAAAAAACGAAGAAAAAAGAAAACAGATACTTTCTGAACCATTTTTTTCCCATCAGCTTTCAGAGCTTGAGAAAAAACGGCAGTATTATCTTTCAACTCCTATTGAACCGGTGCCATTCAATTTATACAAACTTTTCTTTACAATAGGCGACCGCAGATTATATGAAACTTGCTATTTTGCAAAACGTGAAAGGCTGGTAATCTTTACAACAGCTGCTCTTCTTTATAATCGCAAAGAAGATATTAATGCTCTTGAAGATACCATCTGGGCTATTTGTGATGAATACACCTGGGTTCTTCCGGCGCATACCACAGACTTGGGCGATTGCTATGACAGAAGCGTCATTGACCTCTTTTCAGCCGAAACCGGGTTTGCGCTTGCTGAAATATACTATCTTCTTGGTGAAAAACTTGATATAAAAATACGGCGCAGAATTTTGGACAGTGTTGAAGAGCGTATTTTTGTACCTTATCTTAGCCGTAACTATTACTGGGAAACCAATCAGGCAAACTGGGCAGCTGTATGTGCAGGCAGTGTCGGCGCTACCTTTATTTATCTTGCCCCGGACAGATTTGAAAATATACAAAGCCGCATAATCAATACTTTAAAAACATTCCTTAAAGGTTTCGGTACAGACGGCGTTTGCGTGGAGGGAATCGGGTACTGGAATTATGGGTTCGGTTACTTTACATACTTTTCTCAACTACTATATGAATTTACTGATGGAAAAGAAAATTTATTTGAAATTCCAATATGCCGCAAAGTTGCTCTCTTCCAGCAGAATGCTTTCCTGCGCAAAAACTTTACCATAAGTTTTTCTGACGGCTCGCAAACCAGCGGAATACTTCCCGGTCTTACACAAAAGCTTTTTGATATCTACGGCAGTGATATAAAAATGCCTTTGTTAGATTATTCTGCCTTTGATGATGACAGCCATAGGTTCGCAGCGTACCTGCGTAATTTCTTCTGGACAGACACAAGAGCTATACACTCTCTTGACAAAAACAAAGAAACCTATTACAAAAGCGCCGGCTGGTACATCTGCAATAACTCAGAGCTTTCTCTTGCTGCAAAAGCCGGGCACAACGATGAACCTCACAACCATAATGATGTGGGAAGTTTCTGTCTTGTATGTGACGACGGTCAGGTTTTATGTGATTTTGGATGCGGTGAGTATAACCGCGATTATTTTGACCCTGAAAAAAGATATACTATCCTGTGCAATTCTTCCCTCGGTCATAACCTGCCGATTATCAATTCTTCCCCACAATCTCCCGGAAAGGAACATTCCGGCAAAGTGATTTATGCAAAAGACGGGGTTTTCTCGTGTGAAATTGCTGGGGCATATGATAATTGCGGACTTTCTTCTCTTACACGAAAACTTACTATAAATAACAATATATTTGAGCTTAATGACCGTTACATATTTGACAATAACAGTCAAAACAAAGTTACCGAACGCTTTGTCACTATGCACAAGCCTGAACAAACCGGAAATATTATTAAAATCCTCGGCTATACTCTCGAATACAATCCCAAATGCACACCCGTTATATCTGAAGATAAACTTACCGATCATTTCGGCACAGAAAGAATAATGTACTTTATTGACTTTAATCTTGTAAATCCGGATAATTTTTATATTAAAATATCAAAATAATTATTTTAATGCTGCTGGAATTTAATTATTTAAGTTGCGCAAATGGCATATTTATGCTATACTGTTAATATAATTTGTCGAACAATAGATTCTTATAAACTGAAAGGAAGAGATTAATGGCGTATACGTTTAAAGGCGGTATGCATATTCCTGACTTTAAAGACTTGACATCCAATAAACCGATAATTGCGCTTGCAGGTGATAAAGTGCATATTTATCCACTCCAGCAGCATATCGGTGCACCGCTTGATGTACTTGTCAAGAAAGGCGATTCAGTCAAAGTCGGTCAGGTACTTGCTGATACCGATTCATTTGTTGCTACACCTATACACAGTTCGGTTTCAGGTACGGTTTGTGACATCAAACCATACTTACATCCATCAGGAGCAACCGTAACCGCAGTATTTGTTGAAAATGATTTTAAATATGAAACAGACCCGTCAATAAAGCCAAAAGACCCAGAAAAAATGACGCCTAAAGAAATGCTTGATGTTATAAGGCAAGCAGGTATAGTAGGCATGGGCGGTGTGGGATTCCCCACGCATGTTAAGCTTTCACCTCCGCCTGAAAAAAAGATTGATTACCTGATCATTAACGGCGCGGAATGCGAACCTTACATAACAGCCGACCATAGGCGCATGCTTGAAATGCCGGACAGTATTATAGACGGTATTAAAATTGTAATGAAAATACTCTCACTTGATACGGCATATATCGGAATAGAAACAAATAAACCTGATGCAATCAACCTGATGAAGCAAAAAGCGGAAGAAGCAGGAAATATTAAAGTTTGTCCGCTTAAACCCAAGTACCCACAAGGCGCGGAAAAACAGCTGATATACGCTGTTACCAAAAGGCGTGTTCCGTCAGGAAAACTTCCTGCAGACGTAGGCGTAATTGTACTTAATATTGATACTGTATCACAAATATCAAGAACCTTCAAAACAGGATTGCCGCTAATAAAAAGAATTGTCACCGTTTCGGGAGATTGCATAAAAGAGCCGGGCAATTTTGAAGTCTATACAGGGGTTACTTTTAAATATATAATAGAAGCAGCCGGCGGTTATATCGGTGATGTCAGAAAACTAATTATGGGCGGACCTATGATGGGAATTGCACAGTTCTCTGATGAAGCGCCGGTAATTAAAACGACATCATCTATACTCGCATTATCTTACGGCGAAATCGGGTATGATGATTACTCACCCTGTATCCGCTGCGGAAAATGCGTAGACCATTGTCCAATGCATTTAATGCCGTTATATTTGAGTAAATTCTCTCTAAAAAATGACTTGGAAAGAGCAGAAGAATACCATATTATGGATTGTATTGAGTGCGGGCTTTGCTCATATCTCTGCCCGGGTAATATGGGACCTCTTCACAATATCCGCATCGCAAAGCAAAAGATTCTTGAAAATAGGAGGAAGAAAAAGTGATTGAGCATAAATTGATTGTTTCTTCATCCCCTCACATACACGATAAGGAATCAATTTCATCAATAATGATTGACGTTATTATCGCGCTTATCCCTGCATCACTTATGGGCATATACTATTTTGGCTATCGTGCGGCAGTGGTAATTATAACGGCAATTGCGGCAGCTGTCGCAGCCGAGTACATATTTGAGAGGATAACTCACAAAAGGTCAACAGTATCCGATTGTTCAGCAATAGTAACCGGGCTTTTGCTCGCATTAAATCTGCCTGTTACAATTCCGCTATGGATGACTGTAATAGGTTCGGCATTTGCCATTATCATTGTAAAGCAGCTATACGGAGGTCTTGGCAAGAATTTTATGAACCCGGCACTTGCCGCCCGCTGTTTCATGCTTATTGCTTGGGCAGGAGCTATGACTACCTTTGTCGAGCCGCTTTCCGGCTATGGCGCAGATGCAGTATCACAGGCAACGCCACTTGCCATTTTAAAAGGCACATCAGAGGGCATGCTTCCGTCGCTTACCGATGCATTTTTTGGAGTCAAAGCCGGCTCTATCGGCGAAACTTCCGGAGCTATGCTTTTATTAGGCGGTATATATCTTTTATACAGACGGGTTATCACCTGGCATATTCCTGTTATATACATAGCCGTATTTGCAGCATTTACCTATCTTTTCGGCTCAAATCCGACCGATATGTCACAAGCATATTATACACTTATGTCGGTTCTTACAGGCGGACTTTTACTGGGGGCAATATTTATGGCTACCGATTATGTGACCACACCCGCCTCAAAAAAAGGTCAGATTATTTTTGCAATTGGCTGCGGTATCCTTACTTTTGTAATTCGTAAATTCGGCGGATATCCTGAAGGTGTTTCTTTCTCAATTATTCTTATGAATATTGCAGCTCCGCTGATTGACAGACTTGCAAAACCAAAAACTTTCGGAGGAGGCGCAGGGAATGAAAAAAAATGATATTGTGGAAATCCTTAAAATTGGCATTATTCTTTTCTTGATAACATCATTATCTGCCGGTGCTCTTGCGGCTGTTAATACTGTTACAGCGCCTATTATTGAGCAAAACGAGCAAAAAAAGCGTGATGAAGCAATGGCTAAGGTTATGCCGGATGCACAAACATTTGAAAAGACAGAATATACATCTGAAGATTCAAGCGTTACAGAAGTGTACACCGCCGGAGATTCAGGCTGGGTTATTCTCTGTGAGCCTAAAGGCTATTCAGGCGCAATTTCGATGGTTGTCGGAGTCAATAATGACCTTACAGTAAATGG
>CALXUL010000240.1 GCA_944391635.1 uncultured Clostridia bacterium
GCTGTTTTACCGCAGCCGGACGATATACATCACATGCCGCCATAAGCGGACGTTTGCCGTTTTGCTTTCTAAGTGAAAGCGAAAGCTTTCCGCATGCAGTCGTTTTTCCGGCACCTTGCAGACCGCATAGCATTATAACTGTAGGCGGTGTCGATGAGAACTTAATCTTTTCATTTTCAGAACCCATCAATTCAGTAAGTTCATCACGTACAATCTTTATTACATTCTGTCCGGGCGTAAGTGAGTCTAGAACACCTGCCTCCAAGGCTTTTTCAGAAACTTTAGCGACAAAATCCTTAACAACTTTAAAGTTAACATCCGCCTCCAAAAGAGCAAGCTTAACCTCGCGCATTGCTGTTTTAATATCTTTTTCGCTTAGTTTTCCCTTTGATTTTAATCCTTTAAAAACATCTTGAAGCTTATCACCGAGGTTTTCAAAAGCCATTCTGACACCACTCTTTCTAAAGTTCGTTTCTGATTTTTAAAATCTGCTCTATAACAGCACAAGAAGCTCCTTCTTCGTCAGCCATTTTCAAAAGCTTATCCATTTGTGAGCTGATACGTGAAAATCTACCTACAAGCCCTAACTTTTCTTCAAGCTCAAACAACTGCGCTTCGCCGCGTTTTATAAAATCCCGCACTCCCTGACGCGATATTCCCATATACTCTCCTATTTCTGACAATGAATAATCTTCATTATAGTAATACTGGAGTGCCTGAGATTGCTTTTGAGTAAGCAGCTGGGCATAAAAATCAAGCAACATAGTCACTGTTAGATTCTTCTCCATAACCCTCACCGCCACATTATACTGTAAAGGTCAAAAACTTTACAAGGTATATTATACATGAAAAAATCCCCTATGTCAAGGGGATTTTTCAAATATTTTATTTTACATCATCAAGACGTATAATTGAGGTTTTATCAGGCGAGAATCCTGCCTCCATTACCTCTACAAGCGCACGTACCGTATCAAGGCTTGTCATAAGTGACACGCTACATTCCGCTGCTGTACGTCTTATTTTGAACCCATCAGAGTTCACATCGTTACCTTTCTTAGGTATATCAACTATTAAATCTACTATGCCGCTTCGTATTACATCAAGCACATTAGGTACACCCTCAGATATTTTCTTAGAAATCTGCACATCAATACCTGCATTCTCTAAAAGTTCACCTGTACCCTTTGTAGTGATAAATTTACATCCAAGCGCCGCAAACCTCTTTGCAATCGGCAAGAAGTTTTCTTTATCCATATCACGGACTGTTACCAAAAGAGTGCTTCCTTCTTTAGGCATTGTTGTTCCCGCAGCCACAAATCCTTTATACATAGCCTCGCAGAATGTGCTTCCAACACCCAGCACTTCACCTGTTGAACGCATTTCAGGTCCTAAACTCACTTCAACACGCGGCAGTTTTTCGGTAGAAAACACTGGCACCTTAACCGCAACTGTACTTGTTTTTGGAGCTATACCTGTTGAATAACCCATATCCTTTAATGTTTCACCAAGCATTATACGCGTTGCTATTTCTATTACCGGTACATTCGTTACTTTTGTGATATACGGAACTGTACGGCTCGAACGCGGGTTAACCTCAATAATATACAATTCATTCTTATACTCAATGAATTGAATATTAATCATACCTATGACTTTAAGTTCTCTGGAAATTCTATATGTGACATCCATAATTTCATCTATGATTTTGTCACTTATATTCTGCGGCGGATATATTGAAATCGAGTCACCCGAGTGAACACCCGCTCTTTCAAGATGCTCCATAATACCAGGAATAAGCACATCTGTTCCGTCACAGATAGCATCAACTTCCAATTCTCTTCCGCCAAGATAGCGGTCAATCAATACAGGATTCTTGTTGTCATTTTTAAAAGCATTTTTAAGATAACTTACCAAATCCTTTTCATTACGCGTTATCTCCATACCTTTTCCGCCAAGCACGTATGAAGGACGCACCAATAAAGGATATTCTAACAGATTTGCCTGCTCAACTCCTTCTTCAACACTCCATACAGCTTTACCTTTTGGACGCTTAATATTCAATTTTTCAAGAACTTCGTCAAATTTTTCTCTATCCTCAGCCTCATCTATATACTTCGGCTGAGTTCCTAAAATCGGCACATTCATTTTATCAAGGAAGTTTGCCAGCTTAATTGCAGTCTGTCCGCCGAACTGTAATATAACGCCATCCGGTTTTTCAAGTTCAATTATATTATATACATCCTCTTCGGTTAATGGCTCAAAATAAAGCTTATCAGATGTATCAAAATCCGTGCTTACCGTTTCAGGGTTATTATTTATAATTATTGTTTCTATTCCTGCTTTTTTAAGAGCAAATACGCTATGAACACTGCAATAGTCAAATTCTATTCCCTGTCCGATTCTAATTGGACCAGAACCAATAACTATAACTTTCTTTTTATCAGAAGCTTGCGCCTCGTTTTCCTCGTCATAAGTTGAATAGTAATACGGCGAAACCGCTTCAAATTCGCCTGCACAAGTATCAACCATCTTATAAACAGGCACTATCCCGAGCTTCTTACGCTTTTCATACACATCAGTTACAGACGCGCCTGTAAGCTGTGCTATACCACGGTCTGCAAAGCCCATTTTTTTATATTTTTTGATGGTTTCTGCATCCATATCTTCAAGCTTCATACCGCGCAGTGCTTCTTCAGCATCAACAATATTTTTAATCTTTTTCAGGAAGAAAATATCCATAATTGTTGTCCTTGCAATTTCCTCAAGCGGATAACCGCGCCTGATTAATTCTGCAAGGTCAAAGAGTCTCTCATCATCCGGTGTCGCAACTCTTGATGCAAGTTCTTCTATCGTACGTTCTGTTGAACTCTCACGGATAAGCGTATACTGACCTATTTCAAGCGACCGCACACCTTTTAAAAGCGATGACTCAAAAGTATTGCCTATTGACATAATTTCGCCGGTTGCCATCATCTTTGTTCCAAGATTACGCTTTGCACCAAAAAACTTGTCAAACGGCCATTTTGGTATTTTTGTTACAACATAGTCTATTGCCGGCTCAAAGCATGCATATGTCATACCCGTAACAGCATTTTTTATTTCATCAAGATTATAGCCCAATGCAATCTTTGCAGCTATCTTTGCAATAGGGTAGCCAGTCGCCTTAGATGCAAGCGCCGATGAACGGCTAACTCTTGGGTTAATCTCTATTACCGCATACTCAAAGCTGTCCGGGTTAAGCGCAAACTGCACATTGCAGCCGCCCTTAATTTCAATTGAATTAATTATATCAATTGCAGCTTTTCTGAGCATTTGATACTCTTTATCAGCAAGCGTCAACGCCGGAGCAACAACAATAGAATCTCCGGTATGTACGCCAACCGGGTCAACATTTTCCATACTGCAGACTGTAATACAGCTTCCTGCTCCGTCCCTGATTACCTCAAATTCAATTTCTTTCCATCCCTTTATGGATTTTTCAAGAAGAACCTGACCGACACGTGACAGATGAAGCCCTTGAGCAAGTATTTCCTCAAGTTCACTTCTGTTTTCTGCTATACCGCCTCCGGTTCCGCCAAGAGTGTATGCCGGACGTACAATTACAGGATAACCTATTTCCTCTGCAAACACGAACCCATCATCAAGATTTGTTACAATGCGGCTTGGTGCGACAGGCTGATTTGTTCTTTCCATTAACTGCTTAAAGCTGTCACGATCCTCACCCTCTTTTATCGACTCAATAGATGTGCCGATAACCCGCATATTATACTTATCAAGTATACCACGGTCATATAGTTCACAAGTAAGGTTAAGTCCTGTCTGACCGCCCATTCCTGCCACAACGCTGTCAGGGCGTTCACGGGCAATTATCTTCTCAACATATTCTATTGTCAACGGCTCAATATAGGTGTCAGACGCCATTCCGCGGTCGGTCATAATAGTTGCAGGGTTAGAGTTTACAAGTACAACCTCTATACCTTCTTCTTCTATCGCCCGACAAGCCTGTGTGCCGGAATAATCAAACTCAGCAGCTTGTCCAATAACAATCGGACCTGAACCTATAACAAGTACCTTTTTTATGCTTTTATCCAGTGGCATTATTCTTCCTCCTTGCCTAAAAATCTATCAAATAAGAATCCTGTATCAAGCGGTCCAGGTGCCGCTTCGGGATGGAATTGAACACTTGCAATCGGGAGCGTCTTATGACGTATTCCCTCACAGGTTCCATCATTCACATTTGTAAAGGTTTCAACTACATCATCCGGCAAATTACAAATTACATAATTATGGTTCTGAGATGTTATATAAACCTTTCCGGTAGTATGATCCTTTACAGGATGATTTTCGCCGTGATGACCAAATTTCAGTTTTTTAGTTGTACAGCCAAGTGCCATACCTATAAGCTGATGCCCTAAGCATATGCCATATATAGGCAGCTTACCTATCAATTTTTTTATAGTATCAACAGTACCCGGTGCATTTACCGGGTCGCCGGGACCATTTGATATAAATACCATATCCGGGTTAGACTCCAATATCTCATCAGCAGATACATTTGCCGGAAAAACAGTAATTTTAGCATCTCTTTGAGCCAGTTCACGCAATATATTTTTTTTTGTTCCCATATCAATAAATGCTATATGAGTTTTTCCTGTTGAACTGTACACATACTTTTCTTTACAAGTAGTACGCATAATAACATCAGAATTATCAAGAGCAGAAATACGTTTCTGTGCTTCCTCGTCTGATATTTCCCCTGTTACAATTGCACCTTTCATAACACCATGGTTTCTGAGGATTCTGGTAAGTGCTCTTGTATCAATACCGCACAAACCTACAACACCCTGCTCCTTCAAAAACTCATCAATGGTCTTTTCGCACCTAAAATTAGAAGGAAAATCACATACCTCTCTTACGACAAGTGCATTCATATTTGCCTTATCCGACTCCATATCAATACTGTTAGTGCCGTAATTGCCTATAAGTGGAAACGTCATTGTTACTATCTGCCCGGCAAAAGACGGATCAGTTATACTCTCCTGATAGCCGCCCATACCGGTGGTAAATACTACCTCACCTATGATTTCCCGTTCATCACCAAACAGTTCTCCGGAAAATCGCATACCGTTTTCTAAAATCAATTCTGCTTTCACGGTTTTTCCCTCCTAATAACAATCGAATTTTATGCAAAAAAAAGACAATGATAAAAGTAAAAACAACTTTTTCATTGTCTGAATTTTTGAGAATAGGAAAAAAATGATAACGGATGAAATAAGCATATCAACTTTTCTTCAAACAATGTTCCCATTTTTCTCGCTCCTTCGTTTTATCTTACTTATAATAGCACTTCTTACAAACTATGTCAAGTATTTTATTAAAAATTATAAAAAAACAAATATCTGCGTTATGCAGATATTTGTTTTTTCTTACTTGCTGGGTACAGATTCCCAATCCTTTAAAAATCTTTCAATACCTATTTTAGTCAGAGGATGATTTATCATCTGCTTAATAACAGCTGGCGGTACTGTTGCAATGTCACATCCTGCACGCGCTGCATCAATTACATGAATCGGATTTCTTATCGATGCAGCTATTATTTCTGTATCTATACCATGTATATCAAATATCTCTGCAATTTCTTCTACAAGCGTCATTCCGATTGACCCAATATCGTCAAGTCTGCCTAAAAACGGACTGACATATGCTGCACCGGCACGTGCTGCAAGCAAAGCCTGAGCAGCCGAAAATACCAGTGTCACATTTGTTTTTATACCAAGCTCTTTAAGTTTTTTTACTGCTTTTAATCCTTCTGCACACATAGGAATCTTTATAACAATATTTTTATGTATCTGAGCAAGAGGCTTCGCCTCTTCAACCATTTTATCAGCATCAAGAGATATTACTTCAGCGCTTATAGGACCATCAACTATTGTGGTTATTTCCTTTACCACCTCAACAAAATCTCTTCCCTCTTTTGCAATCAAAGACGGGTTTGTTGTAACACCGCAAATAACCCCCATATCATTTGCTTCACGAATATCCTGCACATTTGCAGTATCAATAAACAGTTTCATTTAAAACACACCCTTCTATTTAAATTAATTTTCTGTCTGTTCAGTTAAATAATCTTGTTCTGATACAACCTCAGAAGTGGTCATATTTATTGTAGTAACCTTATCGAGCAAAGCAACGCTTTCGTTCCAGTTAGCGATAATAAGTGTTTCACCACAAATTGCATTTTCACCATCAATTGCCGTTGCGTGCGAATATGTTAAATAATATGTTTCACCCGAAATCAAATTGGCACCTTCCAATAGTTCTTCTCCACCTGTTATAAGTAAATTATCAGCATAATTTTTTATTAAAGAATTATATTTTTTAGCAAACTCATCATCACTGTCAATCTGTGAGTACATTGCGCTTACAATCATTGTAGCACCGTTTGATAAAATCACAGTATTAGTTTCACTTACATCTATTACTCCATCAATAACCCTGCTGACTGATGCCGTTTTGGTTTCCTGATCCCAATTAACATTACACTCAAGCGCTTCGCTTATCGCTCGAAGGGGCACCATTATGCGATCGTTTAATATTGTAGCAGGCACATCAAGAATTACAACATCATCCTCGATGCCGTTTCTTGAAATTAACATGCGCTCGGAATCAACTTCAACACGCACTATATCAGTCATTTTATAGTTTATATATGCAGCTCTTTCATCCTCTGCCCATTCAACGCATGCACCAAGTTCCTCAAACACACCGCGAAGCGGCACAAGAGTTCTTCCTTCCGAAATAACCGGCTGCACATCCGTAAATTCCACCTTTGTATCGCCCACATAAACATTTATATCCTCTGCAAAAACCGTAATCGGCAGCAATAACATTGCACATCCCAATAAAAATACTACAATCTTTTTCATAAGCTTTTCCCCTTCTATTAATAAATTTTTATCTCAGAACTATATCCGACAGTGACCTCCGCTATCCCTCTTGCATATGGCGCTATAACATATGGATTCAAGTAAAATGTTATGCCTTTATCACTAAGATACCATCCAAGTTCCGACATTGAATTATCAAGACAGCTTAACGCATCTGCATAATACATTTCCGGCTGAGCTTCTATCATCTGCACAAATTTGCTCTTTGCCAGTGTACGTGCATATGCTTCGCCGGAATTAAATACGTCACCAAGTTCAAGGCTTTTCCCGCTGCTTAAATCAAACGTTAAAGAAAAATATTCACTTGATGGATGAGCGCCGCCTGTAAAATCCGAATCATAACACAAAACAGATATTATATTATTAGTATCATATGTAATGTCAAATTTGCGTTCTATCAAATAAGGTGTAAAATACATGCCACTATTCAATGATTCTTCGTAAAAATCCTTAACTTCTGCGTAATCATTAAGTACACTCTGATACTTCTGTTCTGCCGCTTCGGACATAAACTCATTAAAAGCAGTACAAATCGCATCATCTGTGTCAACAATCTGCGGATATGCAATCCTTCCCGATAAAATTACCGTTCCGTCATCAGCCGTCTGCCAAAACTCAAGATAAACATCCTGAATCTTATGCTCGCCGCTGCGTCTGGAAATTAAAACTGTTTGTGATGACGAATCCCACACAACTTCCGCCTCAAGTGCTTCTGACACCGCACGTACAGGAATCATCGTTTTATCATTTACCAGCATTGGAGGGGTATCCATTGTCTTAGTTTCACTATTTACATAGTACTCATTTTTACCCAAGGTCATAGATACAGTGTTAAACCTCTTGTATGCCACTACTGACTGGGTTTGGCTATTCCATTCAACATATGCTCCAAGTGACTCAAAAATCTCCCGAAGCGGTACATATACCCTGTCGTTTATTATTTCCGGTGCCTGTGTCGGAAAATATATCCTTTCCCCATCTATTTCTACCCCGACTTCCGCCGATACCACACAGCAAAAGACAATCATTACGGCAAAACACGTAACTAAAATCCGAATTGTTTTCATCTCTTCCACCACCCAATTAAAAATCAGGAAATGCTTTCAAATACAGCATCATTCTTTTCAACAACAAATCCGGATTCAGTTTTCCATTTTTCCATAGCCTGCTCAAGACGTTCACTCCTGAGCTCCGATTCAATGTCTTCCTCTACATCCGACATTTCAATATCCAGTCGTTTAATTATGTGATAACCAAGCTCGCTCTCTGCAAATCCAACCTGTCCTATACTAAGCCCTTCAACACATTCTTCAAACTCTGTAACCATCTCACCTTTACCGAACACATATCCATCCGGGTTTGTTGCAAGCCCTGGATCCTCTGAATATTCATTCATAAGTGTATCAAAATCTTCGCCGTTTTGTACTCTTGAATACACATCTTCGGCAAGAGTTTTTGCCTGGGCAATTTCTTCATCTGATAAAGGACTGCGTGTAGTAGTGTCTACTTTAGCAAATAAAATATGCTTTGCTTTATATTGAGATGCTTTTATCTCAGCAAATTTTGCCGCTTTTTCGTCATCTGTCAAAGGATTATCGCTTACCGCCTTATCAGTAAGTTTTTCAGAACAAATCATTGATTTACAAAGCATGTCAATAAAAGAGTCGTCAAGATCCTGCGTTTTAAGGAAACTCTTATACCCTGACTCACCGCCATACTGAGTAACAAGATTATCCTTTATCGACTTAACACGCTGATTATCCTCGTCAGAAAGCTCAATCCCTAAATATTCAGCTATCTCTATATATGCAACATTTTCCGCCGCCGACTCAAGCGCACGTTCTTTTGCAAAATCAATAGCCTTCATTCCTTCAATTTCCTGCGTCTGCCAATCCTCATCATTTGACAACTCCGTACCTGTCATCTGCAGTTTTATACTGGATAAATAAAAATTTATCTCACCTGAGGTAATTTTTGTATTACCTGCTGTAGCTGCATATTCCCCTGAACACGATGTCAGAATCAGAACCGTGCACAAAAAGGTTAAAATTTTCTTAATCATTTATCTTTCTCCTGTTTGCTACACCTAAAATATCTTTAACTTAATTATAACCTATCACAGGCTGTTGTTCAACGTATTTATCGTCTGTAATATAAATTTAATATTTGTCATCTTATTCTTATTATCCTTTATAAAATAGGTTATCTGCGGTATATCCGACGCTCCTATCTTTATATCCTTAGGAAATTTTTTAATAAGCTCCATTACCATATCCGGAGTCAGTGAATCGGCTAAAAAAGTAAAAATAACCCTGTTTGCTTTTTCAGATATATCCGTTATCCCGCATTCTGACGCCATCGCTTTAATAACTGCTATATCTATCAGATTTATTACCGCCTTTGGAGGTGTTCCAAATCGGTCAATAAGCTCATCTATTATATCTTCAGAATCTTCCTTTGTTCCAATAGCCGCAATCTGCTTGTAAATATCTATCCTCTGGTTCGCGTTGCTTATATACCGTTCGGGTATATAAGCGTCAACCGAAAGGTCAATTGATGTTTCAACATCCTGCTGCTGTACTATTCCGCTTGCTTCCTTTACACTTTCCGAAAGCAGGCGGCAATACATGTCATACCCTACCGAGTCCATATGACCATGCTGCTCGGCGCCTAAAATATTTCCCGCACCGCGAATTTCCAAATCACGCATGGCAATTTTAAATCCGGAACCAAATTCTGTAAATTCTCTTATTGCGGATAAACGCTTTGATGCCGTTTCGGAAAGTACGCCGTCCTTTTTGTATGTCATATAGGCATATGCGCTCCTATTCGATCTTCCAACCCTGCCTCGAAGCTGATAAAGCTGTGAAAGCCCCATTCTATCCGCATTTTCTATTATAATCGTATTTGCGTTCGGTATATCAAGCCCGGTTTCTATTATTGTAGTGCAAACAAGTATATCAGTTTTACCGTTTATCATATCATACATGATATCCTCAAGCTCATCTTCGTGCATTTTACCATGCCCTACCGCAACTGTAGCCTCAGGAATCATCTTCTTTATTTTTTCTGCAGCACCATATATCCCATTAACCCGATTATATAAATAAAATACCTGTCCGCCTCTTGCAAGCTCTTTTTTCATCGCATCCGCAAGTATAACCGGGTTATACTCAAGCACATATGTTTCCACCGGATACCTGTTTTCAGGCGGCGTTTCAAGAAGGCTCATATCACGTACCGACAGCATTGCCATATGCAGCGTCCTTGGTATCGGTGTTGCTGTCATAGACAATACGTCAATATTCTTTTTAAGTTCCTTTATCCTTTCCTTATCCGCCACGCCAAATCGCTGTTCTTCATCTATTATCAAAAGCCCAGCATCCTTAAAGGATACATCCTTCTGCAAAAGCCTATGAGTACCTATTAAAATATCAATTTCACCAGTCTTAAGCTTTTTTAAAATCTGTGTCTGCTCTTTCTGCGTTCTAAATCTTGAAAGCATATCTATTGAAACAGGGAAATCCGCCATTCTTTTTTTAAATGTTTCATAATGCTGCATTGCAAGTATTGTCGTCGGGCAAAGATAGATAACCTGCTTTGAATCGGTAACAGCTTTAAACGCCGCTCTTAGCGCAACCTCGGTTTTTCCGTATCCAACATCTCCGCATAAGAGGCGGTCCATTGGTTTTGAACTTTGCATATCAGATTTTACTTCTTCAATAGAACGCAGCTGATCCTGCGTTTCTGCAAAAGCAAAAGTATCCTCAAAGTCCCTCTGCCAAGGGGTATCCGGCGAAAACGCATATCCCTTTGTATGCTCCCTTTCAGCATAAAGAGCAACAAGTTGTTTTGCCATATCTGCTGTTGATGCCTTAACTTTCTGCTTCGTTTTATTCCATTCGTTCCCATTTAGCTTATTTAACCGTATTGTTTTTTCGCCGCTTCCCACATACTTATAAAGCATATCCATCTGATCAACCGGAACATACAGCGTATCGGTACCAAAATATTTGATTTTAAGATAATCTTTAGTAACTCCCGAAACCTGCATCTTTGTAATCCCGGCATATTCGCCTATTCCATGCGCACGGTGTACAACATAATCGCCTACGTGTATATCTGTGTATGATTTAATTCTATTTGCAGCATCAGCTTTGCGCTCACGGCGTTTTTTGTCCGCAATAAAAATATCCTGCTCTGCAATTGCAACAAATCCTATCTCCGGATACTCAAACCCCTTTTTTAGTCCACCGCTTGCAACAACAATTTCGCCTTTTTCAAAAGACAGCAAACTCCTGCAAAATCTTGCCTCAAATCCGCTTTCCCTAAGTGTTTTACATAAATTCTCACCACGCGAATTACTTGCTGTCAAAATCACAACCGTAAAGCCAAGGCTTTTCCAGGACTTTAAATCATCTAAGAGATAATCTATTTTACCATGGAAAGATACTGTGCTTTTTGTTATAAAATCAACTATTTTTTTATATTGATAATCAATTGATGAATGTGCAAGAAGATTAATGCTTACAAGCTTATGCGACGAAAAATGCTCACAAAGCGTTTTATAGTCCATCCACATGTGACCCGCGCCGCCAGCCATCATCTTTTTGCTGCTAAGGTCGGACAAAACCTCACCCTGCTCCCATTCATACGTTTTTGCCCGTTCATTTATTCTTTTAGGTTCTAACAAAAATACCAATGTGTCCTTTGTAAGATAGTCACATATTGTCGGAATTTTTTCATATACCAACCCAATGTATTTATCAATTGCAGGCGGCAAAAGACCTTCACTAAGCAAGTCCTTTTCTTCTAAAAGCACTTCTTTAAGCTCATCCGAACATGTTTTCCTTTTAGAATAACGTGTTATAAAAGATAATACTTTTTCACGCTCATCTCTACTAAGACAAAGCTCTGACGCTGGAATTATACTGCATGAATCTTGCTGGCTGACTGTTCTTTGTGTATCGGAATCAAAAAACCTTATCGAGTCTATCTCATCATCAAAAAACTCAATCCTGACCGGCATTTTTGATGATGGCGAAAAAACATCAAGTATCCCTCCGCGAAGAGAAAACTGACCTGTCGCCTCGGTCATATCTTCACGCCTATACCCCATATCAACAAGCTTTGCACAAATCTGCTCGACATCATATCTTTCGCCCACATTAAAACACATAGAAAAATCAAGAAATTTTTTAGCCGGCAGCGTATATGAAAGACACGCCGCAACAGGCGCGATTATTATACCTCCGTCACGGATTGCATTAAGTGCGCAAAGCCGCTCATATTCACGTTCATGACCTCTTGCATCAATATTATAAAACACATATTCCTTTTCACAAAACACAAACACTCTGTCAGAATACACAGCAAACTCGCGCGCAGCTATTCTCGCCTCATAATCGCTGTACACGACAACAAGCGCTGTCTTTTCCTTTGACAGCGCTGAAATAACATGTATTTGTGCCGACTCCACAAGTCCCGACACCGAAACAGGCGTCAAGTTATCTGATAAAGCAGACTTTATTTCTTCATACGGCTTATAGCCGTTCAAAACATTTAACAGTTCCATATCTGCACCCCGCAAAAGCAGGTAATTACTTGTTTTTAGAATTAAAGCAATTCATTGCCCGCTGTATATCGCCTTGTATAATCATCTCACAGGCATCCGCCGAACGAATAATTGCGTCTTCTAAAACAGGTATCTCGTCTTTTCTAAACTTGCCCAATACATA
>CALXUL010000241.1 GCA_944391635.1 uncultured Clostridia bacterium
TTCTTAGCAGCTCCAATACAATTTTTGCTGCATCGCTTTTGCTGAGGTCGCCGTCGCTCATACAGAAACAATCGTGACCTGCACGTTTTATCATTTCAACAGCTGTGCTTGCCGAAATGGGAGAAGACGGATTGAATTTGCCAAGTACACCTTCGGCAATTCCGAGTTTTTTTGCAATCCCAACTGCTTTGCAGAAATAATCACGTGGGTATACATCTGAAAAATTCTCTTGTTCATATGCCTTAAGCCCAAGAGCGGCAACAAGAAGGACTGTAAAATCGGCTTTGGTAATAGCCGCGTCCTTATCTGCAGTTTTGCCGGCGGCGCATTTTTCTGCCCACGCACCAAGGTCGTTAGTCGAGAAATCGCCGGTTATATAATTTATGGCATACTGTGATGGATCCATTTCACTGCCCCAGTAACGTGTCCAGTTATACAGGCGTTTTGGCTGTGGGCGTGTATAAGGCACAACAGCGCGTGAAAGGTCAATTTCGTTTGCGGCATATATTTCTATCTTTTCGTCATTATAAATCAATATATCAGCCACGCCGTCACCGATTAAATCAACCCACATAATATGTCCGTCAAACGGGAAAGTAAATATGGGGTTCATATACCCGTCATAAATTGCAGCAGGAAGCCCGCCGCGGCGATAGGCTAAAAGATGGTCATGGCCTGAAGCGTCAAAATTATGTATTGTAGTAGCAATCGAACTCCAGCCGGGAACTGTGCGGTGCTCTTTGTAAAGAGGCTTGCCCTGATAATCTATAAGAAACAGCCCGTCTATTCCTTGAGGTCCGCTGCGGTCGATTCTGTCAAGCCCGCCGATTTCAGTACCCTTGTTTTCGGGACGGAAATTTCCCATTGCGATATTTTGAGATTCCACTGTATCGGTATATCTCCAAAGCAGCTTGCCGTCCCAGGTATGTGCGGTAGTATCAAGTCCGCCGACAAGAACTGCAGGACCGGTAGTAGGGTCCTGGTCGAGATCGCCTACCCAAATACAGTCGGCATGGTCTTCCATTGGTATAGTCCATAGTACATCGCCGTCACCGTTTAATACTGTATAGCCTGCAATAAGTTCATCTCTGCCATCTCCGTCTAAATCATACGGCCACGGATAATGTCCGATATTACCTTTAAAGGTCCACATTATATTAAAATTAACGTCCAGCGCCCAGAGCTGATGATACCTATTTTTTAAAATGATATTCTGTGGGTAGCCTCTGCCCTCAAGGTCAGCAATAATAATACAGTCGTGTGCATGCTGGTCGGGGAGCGGGTGTTTACGTTTAAGAGTACCTGTTTTTCCGTCGAAAATACAGAACTCATCGTTCATCACACATAAAAACTCGTTATTCCCGTCTTTGTCAATATCATAAATTTGTGCAGGTATATCAGCACCGGAGCCTTTTACCTCCGGGTCTGGAGAGCCTATTTGCCATAGGATATTACCTTCTAAATTAAATGCGGTAGCGCATACAACAGAATGCGGAAAATATCGGTCGTCAAAGCCGCAATCGGGCTGTACCATAACTATTTCCATCCTGCCGTCGCCGTCAAGGTCGCCCAGCCACATACGGCAGCCTTTGCCGCACATTGATATATCAATTTTTCTTAGAAAATGTGTTTGGAGAGTTTCTTCACACATATTATCCGCCTCCAATAAACAAACTTATTCAACGGTAACTGATTTTGCAAGGTTTCTCGGCTTATCTATATCGCAGCCCTTAAGACTTGCAACATAATATCCGAACAGCTGCAAAGGTATTACAGAGAGCGATGGGAGAACAAGCTCGTCTGCATCGGGGATTCTTACAACATAATCGCACACATCTTCCGCATGCTCGTGGTGTGTGGTGGTAACACCCATAACCACAGCGCCTCTTGCTTTTACTTCTTTAACGTTGCTAATGGTTTTTTCGTAGAGCTTATCTCCGGTAGCAAGAGCAACAACCAGTGTTCCGTCCTCTATAAGCGAGATAGTTCCGTGCTTAAGCTCGCCCGCCGCATATGCTTCTGAATGTATATACGAAATTTCTTTCAGCTTAAGTGAACCTTCAAGGCTTACTGCATAGTCAAGATTTCTGCCTATAAAGAAAATACTTTTACTTGAGAAGAATTTTGATGCAAGAAATTGTATTTCGGATTTATTCTCAAGGATTTTTGAAACCTTGTCTGGAAGGGTATTAAGTTCCTCAATAAGGCGGCTGTATTCATCATTTTCAAGGCGTCCGAGCTTATCTGCCATGTATATAGCGATTAAGTAGATAACTGCAAGTTGGGTAGAATATGCCTTTGTGGTGGCAACGGCAATCTCGGGACCTGCCCAGGTATAGAGTACAGAGTCGGATGCATTTGCAATCGAGCTTCCGACAACATTTACAATAGATAAAACATGTGCGCCGCGAGCCTTTGCCTCTTTAAGGGCGGCGAGGGTATCGGCTGTTTCCCCAGACTGGCTGATTACAATTACAAGGTCGCCTTTGCCGATTAGGGGGTCATGGTATCTAAACTCTGAGGCAACCTCCACCTCAACCGAAATACGGCACATGCGCTCGATAACATATTTTCCAACTACGCCTACATGGTATGCGCTTCCGCAGGCAACAATATATATTTTTTTAAGTGATGAAATATACTCGGAGGTGAGCGAAATATCATCAAGCACGATTTTTCCGTCCTTAATTCTGGGCGAAATAGTATCGCGAAGAGCCTTTGGCTGCTCCTCTATTTCTTTCATCATAAAATGTTCATATCCGCCCTTTTCTGCTGCAGATACATCCCAGTTTACGCGGAAGATTTCCTTTTTAATTTCTTCACGGTCGGTGTTATAGATTTTAACTCCGGAAGCACTAAGCATAACTATCTCATCATCTTCAAGATAGTAAACATTACGTGTATGAGCAAGGATAGCAGTAACATCTGATGCGATAAAGTTTTCGCCTCTGCCAACGCCTACAATCATCGGGCTTGCTTTTCGTACAGCAACGAAACTGTCGGGATAATCCGAACACAATACGCCAAGCGCATATGAGCCTTCTACGCGGTGAATTACCTTTGTCATAGCCTCAAGAAGGTCGCCCTTGTAGTAATATTCAAAAAGGTGAGCAACAACCTCGGTATCTGTTTCAGATACAAATTGGAACCCTTTTTCCATAAGCCGCTTTTTAAGAGGTATATAGTTTTCAATAATCCCGTTATGCACAACCGCAAAACGTCCTGATGAGGATACATGCGGGTGCGAGTTAACATCAGAGGGTTCGCCGTGCGTTGCCCAGCGTGTATGACCTATACCCATAACCCCGTTTACGCTTTTTCCGCCGTCTACCATATTTGACAAAACGCTCAGACGTCCGCGCGCTTTTTGTACATTAATTTTTTCGCCGTCCAAAACAGCAACCACGGCAGAGTCATAGCCTCTGTATTCAAGCTTGGAGAGTCCTTCAAGCAAAATCGGGCAAGCCTGTTTTGAGCCTACGTATCCAACAATACCACACATTTGATTTTCGTTCCTTTCTGATATTTTATTAAAGCATAATATCACATTATATATTTTAGTAGAAATTCGGTCAAATAGCAAGCTTTTTTTCTATTTTTTCTAAATATTGTTGTTTTTGAGGGCTAAAATTGGTATAATGTAAGAATAGGAGAAAAGAATAATAGCCCTACTTTGAGAAAAGACAGGAAGAGATATATGGAAAATAAAACATACAAAGCGCTTGAATTCGATAAAATACGTTCAATTCTTTCGACGTATACAGACAGCGCGGAGGTGCAGAAAAGAATATTGGAACTTATGCCGGAAACAAACCTTGATAAGGCGATAATGTTGCAGCAGGAAACGGCACAGGGAGTGTCTTGTTTGCTTAAAATCGGAAGCCCCGGCATAAATCTTGCGGTTTCGGATATTCGTGCGTCAGTAAAGCGCGCGGATAACGGGGGAGTGCTGAACCCGACTGAGCTTTTAGCGTGTGCAAGAGTGCTTTATGCAGCGCGGATAATGAAAGGCTATCTTAATGAACTGTCAGATATTGGAAGCATATTAAAACAGCATGCGCAGAGCCTTACAGTAAAGCGAGATACCGAGGACAGAATCCGAAACAGTATATTGTCGGAAACCGAAATTGCAGACGACGCTTCGCCGGAACTTGGTGCGGTGCGGCGAAAAATGCGAAATCTTAATGCTAAGATAAAAGATACTCTTAATGATATGATACGCTCACAGCATTACCGCAAATTTCTTCAGGATCAGATTGTAACAATGCGGTCGGGCAGATATGTAATACCGGTGCGTGCGGAGTACCGCGGCGAGGTGCAGGGGATTGTGCATGACAGCTCATCAAGCGGTGCGACGATATTTGTTGAACCAATCAGTGTTGTAAATGCAAATAATGAAATCCGTGAACTTGAGAATAAAGAGCAGCGCGAAATTGAAAGGATTCTGTTTGAGCTTTCGTCGCTGGTTGGGCAAGGCGCGGCTGAGATTTTAGCCGATTATGAGATTATATCTGAGCTTGACTTTATATTTTGCAAAGCGAAGTTTGCACTTGACTATGACGCGACTGAGCCGGTTTTAAATGACGCGGGCATAATTGAGTTTAAGCGTGCCCGCCATCCGCTGATACCAAAGGATAAGGTTGTAGCAAATGACGTGTATCTGGGCGAGAATTTTGATACTCTTGTAATAACCGGACCGAATACCGGCGGAAAGACCGTTACGCTTAAAACTATTGGATTGTTTTCGCTTATGGCGGCATCGGGACTGCATATACCTGCGGCGGAAAATAGCCGGGCGGCAGTATTTAGCCATATATTTGCCGATATAGGCGATGAGCAGAGCATAGAGCAGAGCCTTTCGACATTTTCATCGCATATGGTAAATATAGTTGATATTGTGAAAAAGGCAGATTCGTCATCACTGGTGCTCTTTGATGAGCTGGGTGCAGGAACCGACCCTACCGAGGGAGCGGCGCTGGCAATATCAATTCTTGAATATTTGCGAGTGTTCAAAGTAAAGACGGCAGCGACAACACATTACAGTGAGCTGAAGCTGTTTGCGCTTTCGGAGGATGGGGTTGAGAACGCATCGTGTGAATTTGATGTGGAAAGTTTGCAGCCGACATATAAGCTGATGATTGGCGTGCCGGGGCGGAGCAATGCGTTTGCTATATCTAAAAGGCTGGGGCTTGATGATAGTATTATTAATAGGGCAAACGAAATTCTGAGCGCTGAAGACGTTAAATTTGAAGATGCTATAACAGAGCTTGAAGAAACAAGCGCTCGTACCAGAAGCGAAATGCAAGCAGCGCAGCCGATGAAAACGACGC
>CALXUL010000242.1 GCA_944391635.1 uncultured Clostridia bacterium
ATGTTACCTCAAGTGCGTCCGCATTTTGTTCACACAACGTATGAAAATGCAGTCCCGTTACATATGGCGGCAGTTTTTCTATATTCTGCCTCACAATACCAAGCCTTGAGCCGGAAGCGCAAGGGTCATAAATTTCGTGACCCTCTTGAGTGGAACATTCAGGGTTTATCCTAAGCCCTATTATTTTGCCGCGTCTTATAGCGTATTCTGCATAGCGCTCATACTCCGAAATAGAATTAAATACAATATGGTCAGCATAATCTAAAAGTTCTTCCATCTGCCGGCTTGGATATGCTGCAGAAAACACGTGGTTTTCTCCGCCCATATGCTCTTGCGCAAGTCTTGCTTCAAAAAGTCCGCTTGCAGCCGCTCCGTCAATATATTCACTTATCATAGGATACAGCCAATATGTCGAAAACGCTTTTTGTGCAAGCAGAATTTTTGCTCCGGTTCTTTCTTTCACCGTCTTTAAAATTTCTAAATTCTTTTTAAGTCTGCCTTTATCTATTACATAACAAGGCGTCTCTAATTCTTCCATTCTCATAAATCAATCCACCAGTTCAGGTTCATAGCTTTCCTTCCAGGGAAGCCCGAATTTATTGAGCGCATCCATAAACGGGTCGGGATCAAATTCTTCAATATTAAATACTCCCGCTCCCTTCCATTTACCAGATATCAGCATTGCCGCCCCTATCATAGCCGGCACGCCGGTTGTATATGCCACAGCTTGTGAACCCACCTCTTTATAACATTCTTCGTGTACACATACATTATAAAGATAATAATTCTTGTCCTTTCCGTCCTTTTTACCGCGGAAAATACATCCGATATTCGTTTTACCCTTTGTACGCGGACCAAGTGATGACGGGTCAGGAAGCACTGCTTTTAAGAATTGCAGCGGAACGATTTTTTTACCCTCATAATCTATCGGCTCAATTGATGTCATTCCGACATTTTCAAGACATTTTAAATGCGTCAGATAGCTTTGTCCGAAAGTCATAAAGAACCGTATTCTTTTTATTCCCGGTATATTCTTTGCCAAAGATTCCAATTCTTCATGGTGGAGCAAATACATATCACGCTCACCTATTTCCGGGAAATTATATACCCTTTTTATCTCCATTGGCTTTGTTTCGATAAAACGTCCGTTCTCCCAATAGCTTCCGTTTGCCGAAACCTCACGGATATTGATTTCCGGATTAAAATTTGTAGCAAAAGGATAACCGTGGTCGCCGGCATTACAGTCGAGAATATCAATATAATTAATTTCATCAAACTCATGCTTTAGGGCATATGCCGAAAACACACCGGTAACGCCCGGGTCAAAGCCGCTGCCTAAAAGCGCGCATATTCCGGCATCACGAAACCTGTCATTATACTCCCACTGCCATTTATACTCAAATTTTGCCGTATCCTCCGGCTCATAGTTTGCCGTATCCATATAATTTGTCTTTGTCGCAAGGCAGGCATCCATTATAGTAAGATCCTGATACGGCAGGGCAAGATTCATAACTATATCAGGTTTTACGCGGTTTATAAGTTCAATAAGTTCCGAAACATTATCAGCATCTACCTTTGCAGTTGTAATTTTTGTTTTTGTTGTACCTTGAAGTTTATCGCGCAGTGCGTCACATTTTGATTTTGTCCTGCTTGCTATGCAGATTTCATCAAAGACCTCGCTGTTCTGACAGCATTTGTGTATTGCAACCGACGCAACTCCGCCACAGCCTATTATAAGCGCCTTTCCCATAATCATCAAATCCTTTCTTACTTTAATAATGCCAACAGCATTTCACGAATAATTTTACATGCAACCGCCGTAGATACACCGCTCTGGTCATAATGCGGACTAAGTTCATTCACATCACAGCCTACAATATCAAGCCCTGTGCATACTTTCGTTGCCGCACGCCGCAGCTCGTCAAAGCTTACACCGCCCGCCTCAGGCGTACCTGTACCCGGAAAAATCGACGGATCAAGCACGTCAAGGTCCAATGTAAAATATATCTTTTTCCCCTTTAACTGCTCTATTTTATCATCCAGTCCGCAAAAATCAAATTTCTGCATACTCGTGTGTCCCTCGCTGCTCCACATAAATTCGCTTCTGTCACCCGAGCGTATTGCAAACTGGTGTATCCTGCCGTCCCCAACTTTGTCGTGTATTCTCCTTATTACCGACGCGTGAGAAAGCTTTTCGCCCAGATAACTGTCGCGAAGGTCGGTATGAGCATCAAAATGGATAATATGAATATCCGGATATTTTTCATATACCGCGCAAAAAGCTGCAAGTGTAACCAAATGCTCGCCGCCTATCATAAAGGGGAGCTTTCCGGCATTTACAATTTCTTTTGTACGGCTATATATATCATCTAATGCACGTTTAGGATTACCGAAACAAAGCTCAATATCTCCCGAATCCATTACCGGCGCATCCTCTAAATCACTATCCTGATACGGGCTGTAAGTTTCTATACCAAAAGATTCTGACCGAATTGCAGCCGGCGCAAACCGTGTTCCCGCGCGAAATGACGTAGTCCCGTCAAACGGCGCGCCGAACAGCACAATACTTGCATTTTCAAAATCTGATTCACAACCTATAAAATTCTGTATATTTCTATTCAACATCTCTTAAAAGCTCCTCAACATAGTTTGGCAGCGCAAACGCTCCTACATGCAGTTTTGTATTATAATATTTAGTAGGTATCTCACGCAGGTTCCATGCCGCAGCGTTAAGATCGCGTATTGGATGATATTTTTTCGATGCAAACCCAAACAGCCAATGTCCAGATGGATAAGTAGGGATATGCGCCTGATATACCCTGCTGATGGGGAAACTGTCAACAATACGCTTATGCGCCCTTTGCATAGCCTGTGCATCCTCATCATAAAACGGGCTTTCATGTTGGTTTACCATTATCCCGTCATCGTGCAGGGCATTAAAACAGGAGCCGTAAAACTCCTTTGTAAAAAGACCCTCGCCTGGTCCGAACGGGTCGGTAGAATCAATAATAATCAAATCATAACAATCCTTTTTTGACCTTACAAACCGTACACCATCCTCAAAATATACGCTAAGACGCGGGTCATCAAAACAGCAGGCTGTCTTTTCCAAAAAGCGTTTTGACACTTCTACTACCTGCCGGTCAATTTCTACAAGGTCAATCTTTTCTATCTGCTTATACCGGCAAAGCTCGCGCACAACACCGCCGTCGCCGGCTCCGATAACCAAAACATCCTTAACCGACGGATGTACTGCCATAGGCGGATGCGTTATCATCTCATGATATATGAACTCGTCCTTTTCGGTCAGCATCATATACCCGTCCAGAGTCAGAAATCTTCCGAACTCTTCCGATTCAAATACATCTATCCTCTGAAACTCGCTTTGACCGCTATATAGCTGGCGGTCAACCTTAATCGAAAATTCCACGCCGTTAGTATGCCTTTCAGTAAACCAAAGCTCCATTTTCTTTTCCTTTCCGAAAATACTTATCTCATCACATTTAAGTTTAAAATTTCCAAATCCTCCGGGCCGGTAAGAGAACAACCCTTTGATTTTGCATATTTTATATATTCTATAATTTCGTTTGTGACCCGCTCACCCGGCGCAAGCACCGGTATTCCCGGCGGATAGCACATAACAAACTCAGTACAAATCCTGCCAGCAGCCTCTTCTATCGGCACCTGTTCCTTTACTGCATAAAATGCGTCCTGAGGAGCGCACACAACATCCGGTTCAATATATTCCTGTGAAAGCAAACCCTCACTGCTTTTTCGCGAAAACCGCCTTTTTATCTCGGAAAGAGCGCTTACCAAACGTTCTATTTCGCGACGCCTGTCACCCACCGACACATATGCCAGGATATTTCCTATATCACCAAACTCTATCTGAATATCATATTCGTCACGAAGCAAATCATAAACTTCTATTCCGGCAAGACCTATATCCAGCGTATGCACCGAAAGCTTAGTCATATCGAACGCAAACACACTATCACCGTTTACCAGCTCGTCCGAAAAAGCATAAAATCCGCCTATATCATTTATCTCACGCCTTGCATATTCCACTAAAGATGTGACCTGGGCAAAAATCTGTGCGCCATGCTTTGCAAGATTCCGCCTCGATAAATCAAGGCTTGAAAGCAATAAATAACTTGCGCTTGTAGTCTGGGTAAGATTCACTATCTGACGCATATAATCCGCATTAACACCCTTATTCATAAGCAAAAAAGAACTTTGAGTAAGGCTTCCTCCGGATTTATGCATACTTACCGATGACATATCAGCGCCTGCTGCCATAGCCGCAATCGGCATATCCTCGCCAAAAGAAAAATGTGTGCCGTGCGCCTCATCGGCAAGTACAAGCATACCTCTTTCGTGCGCTAATTTTACAATTGAACAAAGATCCGAACATATCCCGTAATATGTCGGATTATTAACCAACACCGCTTTTGCGTCGGGGTTTTCATCCATTGCTTTTTTCACCGCCGCAACCGACATTCCCAATGATATACCAAGCCCTATATTCACATCAGGATTGACATATACCGGAATTGCCCCGCACAAAACAAGTGCATTTATTGCACTGCGGTGAACGTTTCTGGGCAGGATAATCTTATCGCCTCTTTTGCAGGCGTACAAAATCATACTCTGCACCGACGAAGTTGTTCCGCCGACCATAAAAAAAGCAGAAGCTGCACCAAACGCCTGTGCGGCAATCTCTTCTGCCTCTTTTATTACCGATACCGGATGACACAGGTTATCAAGCGGTTTCATAGAATTAACATCAACACTCATACACGGCTCACCCAAAAAAGCCGTAAGTTCGGGATTACCTCTGCCGCGTTTATGACCCGGTACATCAAAGGGTACCATACGCATTTTTTTAAACCTGATAAGCGCCTCATAAATAGGCGCTCTGTCCTGAATATCCATATCAATATACATTCCTTCCGCTGAAAATTTCAATCATTTCACGGCGAAGACTGTCAGTTATCTCAAGCCTGCGTCCCGGCGCAAGCTCATATACGTCGGTATTAAACAAATAATTCTGTAAATCTATTTCTTTTATAAGCATTTGGGTGTGGAACATATTTGCCTGATACACATTTATATCAATCGCGTCATATCTAAGAAGTGTATCACGGTCTATATAGTCCTGAATTGATGTTATATCATGGTCAATAAAAAGTTTTTTTCCGTCCACATCACGAGTAAAACCCCGTACACGATAGTCCATTGTTATTATATCCGAATCAAAGCTTCCTATGAGGTAATCAAGCGTTGACAGCGGCGTTATTTCACCGCAAGTAGATACATCTATGTCCACTCGGAAAGTAGCGATACTTGTTTCGGGATGATACTCCGGGTATGTGTGTACAGTAACATGGCTTTTATCCAGATGCGCCGCAATATCCCTGCCGCGTGACCCAACGATGGCATCCTCCGCAATTAGAAAAGTAACCGATGCACCCTGCGGGTCATAGTCCTGTTTTGAAACGCTTATTACATTTGCACCTATCATTGATGTAAGATTTGTCATGATACTTGTTAGACGCTCAGAATTATACTGCTCGTCTATATAATCAATATAATTTTTCTGTTCACGCTCTGTTTTTGCATAACAAACATCATATATATTAAAGCTTAAAGATTTTGTCAGATTATTAAATCCGTAAAGCTTCATTCTATTCCCCATAAAAAACCCCTCCACAAAAAAAAGCAAATGATATACACCTTAGAACTTCTGTACATCACTTGCTAAACCGCTTTTTAGTGGAGATATATAAAATATCCCGCAAACATATTAATTACGGAGGGCTTAGAGTCTTAAAACAGCAAATCACTTTACCACTCTTATTGACCGTTTCACAAGTCGATGTACACCATAAGGCGCAAAGGTTTTTAAGTAACCAACTTATAAAATTTGAGCTTCTAACTCAATCAATAAGGCAACAAAAGTTGCCCCCGTTTCTTCAACGGGTTTTCGGCATTTTGACCCGACCGTCCGTGTAGTCTTGGCTTAAAGCGTTCCCCTCGCTTTATGCGGTCAAAAATATCTGCTTCGGAAAGACTCTTTTTCCGCTTCCCAATTGGATAAGCTGATTTTATCATTTTTTAGAAAAATTGTCAAGGCTTTTAGTCCAATTTTAAATTAGACAAATCACAAAAACGGCTATCTGCCAAAACAGGCAGACAGCCGTTAAAATTCATTAGTTATTCAGATACTCGTCAATTGCTTCTGCGGCAGTTTTTCCAGCTCCCATAGCAAGTATTACTGTTGCAGCACCGGTAACCGCATCACCGCCGGCATATATGCCGTCACGCGAAGTTTTGCCTTTCTCATCGGCTATAATACAGCCCTTGCGGTTTGTATCCAAACCTTTGGTTGTTTTCTTTATCAGCGGGTTTGGAGTCTGTCCGATTGCCACAATTACTGTATCCATAGGCAGAATATGCTCTGATCCTGCTTTAGGAACAGGTCTGCGTCTGCCCGATTCGTCTGGTTCTCCGAGTTCCATATCAATAACTTCTATTTCTTTCAGCCATCCCTCATCATCTCCTAAAAGACGTGTTGGGTTAGTAAGAAGTTTAAAGATAACGCCCTCTTCTTCAGCGTGCATTACTTCCTCAGCACGCGCCGGAAGCTCTTCCCTGCCGCGGCGGTATATTATATACACATTTTCTGCACCCATACGCTTTGCACACCTTGCAGCATCCATCGCAACATTTCCCCCGCCGAATACCGCAACATTCTTCCCAACAACAACCGGCGTATCATATTCAGGGAACTTGTAACCCTTCATAAGATTTATTCTTGTTAAAAACTCGTTTGCAGAATAAACACCGTTTAAACTTTCTCCAGACAGTCCCATAAAGGACGGCAAACCAGCTCCGGTGCCAAGGAATACCGCATCAAAGCCCATATCCTCCACCAGTTCATCTACCATTATAGTTTTACCGATAATAACGTCTGTTTCTATTTTTACGCCAAGTTTTTTAAGGTTATCAATCTCATTCTGCACAATATTCTTCGGAAGTCTGAACTCCGGTATACCATACATAAGCACACCACCGGCAACATGAAACGCTTCATAAACCGTAACATCATAGCCGCGCTTTGCCAAATCCCCGGCAGCTGTCAGTCCGGCAGGGCCTGAACCTACAACAGCAACCTTTTTGCCGTTTTTCTCCGGCACTGTTATCTCATCCTTAACATGGCTCATATGCCAATCAGCAGCAAACCGCTCCAGTCTGCCGATTCCCACACTTTCACCCTTAATACCTCTTACGCATTTTGACTCACACTGTGTTTCCTGCGGACATACCCTTCCGCACACAGCAGGCAATGCATTTGTTTCCTTAATTTTCTGATATGCGCCTTCAAAATCCCCTTCTGCAATCTTTGCAATAAACTCAGGAATTTTCACGCTTACTGGACAGCCCTGCATACATGGCTTATGCTTGCAGTTTAAGCAGCGTTTTGCTTCATCTATTGCCGTTTCCTCAGTATATCCTGTTGTAACTTCAAGAAAATTCTTATTCCTTTCATCGGGACGCTGCTCCGGCATAGGATTTTTTTTCAAAGACATATTTGGCATAATACTACTTCCTTTCCGACTCTTTATGCGTTATTGGTTCTGCCTATACGGCAATGCCCCGACTCACATGCTGTTTTTTCCTGTGCTTTAAACATTTTCTGGCGGTTCAAAGCAGCTTCCCAGTCAATCTGATGACCATCAAAATCCGGTCCGTCTACACAAGCAAATTTGGTTTCACCGCCGACTATTACCCTGCATCCGCCGCACATACCTGTTCCGTCTATCATAACCGGGTTCATGCTGACAATTGTCTTAACATTATATCCCTTTGTAAGATTACATACAGCGCGCATCATAACAAGCGGACCGATAGCTATTACCGCGTCATATTTTTCTCCGGCATCAAGCAGTTCCTTAAGTCTGTCTGTTACAAAACCCTTTACACCGTTTGACCCATCATCCGTTGTAATAATCAATCTATCCGACACCGCCTTAAGCTCATCTTCAAGAATTATAAGGCTCTTATCACGAAAACCTGTAATTACATCAACTTCTGCACCCATAGAATGAAGTTTCTTTGCCTGCGGATACGCTATTGCCGTTCCGAGTCCTCCGCCGATTACCGCAACTTTTTTAAGACCCTCAAGTTCGGTAGGCATTCCAAGCGGACCTGCAAAATCAAGTATCTCCTCTCCCTCTTCCAATGCAGAAAGGTCTTTTGTTGTTTTTCCGACAATCTGGACAATAATTGTAACTGTGCCCTTCTCCCTATCAAAATCAGCAACAGTAAAAGGTACTCTTTCACCGTATTCATCTATTCTCAATATAATAAACTGTCCCGGCTCCGCTTTTTTTGCCACAAGCGGCGCGTTTATTTCCATTAGGAAAATCTGCGGATTTAGGACTTTTTTCCTTATAATCTTATATGCCACCTTATATCACTCCCAATAAAATGTTATTGTTATTTTACCATACATTATATTTATTTTCAAGTATCACTCTATACAAAAATATTAACAATAGAACATCTAACAAATAGAATAACGCATAAAATTCCCGCACCAGATATAAAGAAATTTTAACAGCTTAAAACATTGGTGTCGACAGGTATCTTTCTCCCGAATCGGGCAGCAATACCGCAATAACTTTATTTTCATTTTCTTTTCTTCTTGCAACAGCCGCCGCAGCATGTATTGCCGCACCTGATGAAATTCCCACCAAAACACCTTCATGCATTCCAAGTTCTCTTCCTGCAGCATATGCATCTTCGGTCTTAACTGTAATAATCTCATCATAAACCGATGTATCAAGCGTATCCGGCACAAACCCTGCGCCTATCCCCTGAATACCGTGCGCTCCTTTAACCCCCTTTGATAATACAGGGGAATCATAAGGTTCTACTGCAATTACTTTAATATCAGGATTCTTAGACTTAAGGTATTTTCCCGTACCTGAAATTGTTCCTCCCGTTCCTACACCCGCAACAAATATATCCACCCTGCCATCGGTATCCTCCCAAATTTCAGGGCCGGTAGTATCAAAATGCGCAGCAGGGTTAACCGGGTTTTCAAACTGCCCGGCAATAAAGCTGCCAGGCGTTGATTTTGCCAATTCATTTGCTTTTTCTATAGCACCGCTCATACCTTTTTCCCCATCTGTAAGGACTATTTCAGCGCCATATGCTTTAAGCAGTTTTCTGCGTTCTATACTCATAGTTTCCGGCATTGTAAAAACAGCTTTATATCCGCGCGCTGCAGCCACCGCCGCAAGACCTATTCCGGTATTTCCGCTTGTAGGCTCAATTATAACCGCTCCCGGCTTTAATAACCCTTTTTTCTCCGCATCTTCTATCATTGCTTTTGCCACTCTGTCTTTTACGCTTCCTGCCGGATTAAAATATTCAAGCTTTGCAACCAGCACCGCATTAAGCCCGTTATTTTTCTCAAAATTTTTAAGCCTAAGCATTGGTGTTTTCCCGATTAGCTCAGTTATGCTCTCATATATTTTCATATTAAAACACCCCTCTATTATATCAAACAAAATTCTTATCCCCTTAGAATTTATTATATCACCACAGCCGCCGACTGTCAATTGTCAAAGCCAAATCAAGGGACACTAAAACTTTTTTTATATAAAAACTGACACCGCAAAATATACGGTGTCAGCAAAGTTAATATAAACAATCTTAGTTCTGTGTTATTTTAACTGTGGCAGTTGCAGCATCCCAATCTACCTGACAGTCTAATGCTTCTGCAACTGCACGTGCCGGAACAAGTGTCCTTTCTGAAAGGATTATTGCCGGTGCGTCAAGGTCTTTACGCTCATTATCAACATACATCGAACCGCTTCCAACCGGGATTCGGATTACGCGTCCATCCTTTCGTCCGATTGCGGTTTGAGTAGAAGCATCCCATTCCACCTCTGCTCCAAGACTTTCAAATATTTTACGAAGCGGAACCATTGTTCTGCTATTAAATATAACAGGAGTCTGGTCAAATTCTACTTTGGTATCTGAAACATAAACGCCTATTTCAGAATAGGACGCTGGTGAAATATTTATTGTACGCTCTGATACTACAGAAGACCCATTCGCTCCCGTTGCAACAGCCTTAAGAGTATGGGTTCCGCTATAACCTGATGCATCAATATATGCCGTAAACGGCAGACTGTTTGAAGTTGCAACATAATTGTCATCTATATAATAATTAACCTGGCTTATATCCTCTTTATAAAGATGCACATAGCTTGAAACTGAGAACACGTTTGGAACTGTCATACTATTCCAGACATTGGTATAGCAGAAAGTAGCATTATTTTCATACTTATCCTTTATAAACACAGGCGCGCTTACAAGACGCTTGTATTCATTCATCATTGTATCATTAGTAAACAAGCTGTAATTATGCTCATCACCGTCTCTGTAATGGTCAAAATACGCCATTAGTTTAATCTGCGGATAAACCATTGGCAGATATGCGTAATACTCCCTTAATCTCTTTATAGCCCAATCGGTCATATTCTCACCGAGTGCGTTGTTATAGTGCTCACATCCGGACTCTGAAATCATTATCGGCTTTCTTGAACCATATTTTTCTACAATATCTTGTATTGCTATAACCGGGTCGGTGTTGTCACCGGTTCTGAACGCCACTTCATTGTTATCATTTTCCGAGTATTCATAGGAGAAATACTTTCTTGCATAAAGTGAAACTCCTACCCAGTCAACATATTCATCGCCGGGGTAATAATCGTCAATGTTTACATTCCACGCCGATACCTGGTTGGGACTCCAAACCATCGCAACATTAGAATTGCGGCTTCTGAAAAAGTCTGAAACAAATCTGTACGCGTTTTTAAAGGACTCACCATCAGTCATATTAGTCCAAACATCAAACTCAGCGCCGAATCTCAAAAATACCGGTACACTTGGATACTTAGCCAAAAGATCTGAAATCTGCTGCAAATTTGAGGTTTTGTTCTGAATATCCGCTATATCCGAGCCTTCATTGGGACAGTTAAGCGCAAATTCTACCGCAAGACCAGCTTCACTTGCTTTCTTCATAACATTATCTGAATACGGCATAACGTCATACCCTAATTCCTGATATAAAAGCAGCATAGACTCTTCCGGCAAAAACTCTCTGCCTTCACTATCTTCACACACACCAAATAAAACTCCTGATGTTTTCTCATTTTTTACTCCATAGTAAGGAGCCGTTCCGCCCTCCGTGTACATTGTCAGAACAGGTTTGTACTGACGCATTCTTTCTTTTGACATACGAACATCGTCATAATACTGATCTCCGAACTGGCTTGCATAATTATACAGTCTTTCAAAAGTATTAGCTGCTGCCGGATAATCACCAAGCGCCATCTGGGCATTACCCATCTGACGATACTTGGAAACAAG